>JADINF010000182.1 GCA_017694145.1 Candidatus Stercoripulliclostridium pullicola | reverse complement strand
GAACTACCTGCAGACCATACCCAAAAAGAAATAAATACAAAAGGCGGAAACAACGATGAAAATAGAAAACGTGATAATACTTCGCGACGGCAAAGCGGCAAACGTAGCCGTCGACGTCTACGCCGAAAACGGCGTGATAAAGGAAATAGCGGAGCGCGGGCTTCCCGACTCCGATACCCTGTACGCGACAGCGGGGTTCGTGGACGAACACACGCACGGCGGTTACGGAATGGACTATTTCGCGGCTACGCAGGAAGCCGCGGACGCCGTAGGTAAATTTCATCTCGACAACGGCACGACCTCATACGTCGCGACCTCGGTCGCGACGAAACTCGGCGATTTAGATCGCCAGATATCGGAGATCAGGAAGCTGAAGAACAGGTTTTCGGACATGATCGGTCTGCATATGGAAGGACCTTTCATCAACGTTGGCAAGAAAGGCGCCCAGCCCGAAGAGAACATCAAAACGGTATTCGAGGACGAGGACGCGGAGTTTTTCGTAAAGAATAAGGATATGATCCGCATAGTCACCCTCTGCCCACACACGGCAAGAAGCGTTCAGCTCGTGAAGTGTCTTAAGAGCTGCGGCATTATAGCCAACGCCGGGCACGACGGCAGTATTTATCCCGAGATAATCGCATGCGTGGAAGCGGGTCTCGACGCCGCGACTCACGTATATTGCGCTTCTTCGGGACTCGGAAGGCGCAAAGGCGATCTGACCAAATATATAGGACTCAACGAAACCGCCCTGCTCGACTCACGTATCATGACCGAAGTCATCGCGGACGACATGCACATATCCGAACCGCTCTTCCGCTTCATCTACAAGAATAAAGGCTACAGAAAGATAATGCTCGTATCCGACTCCCTCTCCGCGGCGGGCATGCCCGTAGGCACCTACAAGCTCGGAAGGGACATCGACGTTTACAATAACGGCAAAGTGGCGTTGCTCGCCGACTTCAGCGCGCTTGCGGGAAGCATAACGCCCGTGTCCAAAATGGTGGAGATCGTCGCTTCCTACGGAGTACCCGTTGCGGAAGCGGTCTATATGGGCAATCAGGCGCCCTGCGCCCACCTGGGTCTTACCGACCGCGACGTGATAGCGGTAGGCAAACGCGCCGATATCTGCCTTCTCGACGGCGCGGCGCGCCTTCAGGCAGTCTATCAGCAGGGCAGGCGCATAGTCTGACGACGAGCGCTCAGCGCACTATTTTATCGAGCACTTTGGACAGTTCTTCCAGTTTGTCGCCTGCGTCGCCCGCCTTCACTGAATTGACGACGCAGGTGCGTAAGTGCGCGTTGAGCACTTCCTTGTTGACTTTGGCAAGTATAGCCTGCGTCGCCATTATCTGATTGGAAATATCTATACAATATTTCTTCTCGTCTATCATTCTCACGACGCCTTCTATCTGCCCCGCGGCAGTCTTAAGTAACCTCACGAGTTCGGCGTCGTTTCTTTCGTATCCCTTCATTTCTCCTCCTTCGCCTCGTAACCCGCCGCTTTGACGGCTTCGACGAGGGCTTCGGCGCTCGCCGTATCGGCGCGTACGACCGCGTTCTTATTTTCGAGCGAAACTTCGACGCTCTCCACGCCGGCGACTTTTTCGAGAGCCGCTTTTACGCGCGCCACGCAATGCATGCACATCATGCCTTCTACGGAAATAACGTATTCTTTCATATCGTTGACACTCCTTTCGTTGTTTATATCTTTTGGTTCTGTTTCTTCGGGCGCGGGCAAAGTGCACGAGTCGCTTACGCATCCGCACGCGGCACTCGCGTCCTTTTTCGCCGATGGCAACACGGTAGGCTTGAAAAATTTGAGTCGTAAGGCGTTGCTTACCACGAATATGCTCGAAAGACTCATCGCCAAAGCGCCTATCATCGGATTGAGCATAAGCTTAAGCGGCGTATGATACAGGACGCCCGCGGCTATGGGTATGCCCAAAGCGTTATAGAAAAACGCCCAGAAAAGATTTTCTTTGATATTCCTTATCGTGCGCGCACCTAGCCTCATGGCAGTCACCACGTCCGCCACGTCGTCTTTCATAAGTATCACGTCCGCGCTGTCAACGGCGATATCGCTCCCGCTTCCGATAGCTATACCGACGTCGGCGCGCATAAGCGCGGGCGCGTCGTTTATGCCGTCGCCAACCATCGCGACTTTACCTTTCTTAGCAAGCTTCGCTATCTCCTTTTCCTTACCGTCCGGCAACACTCCCGCTATCACCTCGTCGGCGCCCACCGCGTCGCCTACGGCGCGCGCGGTCAAAGGATTGTCGCCCGTTAATATGCACACTTTCGCGCCCGACTTTTTTATCTCCGCAATAGCTTCTTTAGCGTCCGGTTTGATTTTGTCGAAAGTCCCTATCGCTCCCGCGTATTTACCGTTTACGGCTATGAGCAGCGGAGTATGCCCGGCGTTCGCCACGGCCTCCAGATCCGCTTCGTATTCGCAGGCTTTGACTCCGCATTCTTCCATAAGCCGGGAGTTTCCCACGAAGTATTCGTCCGCCCCCACCTTCCCGGTCACTCCACGTCCCGGTAACGTGCTGAATTCCGTAGCTTCTGCAACGGATTTTAATCCTTTTTCGTTCGCATAAGCGACGACGGCTTCCCCCAGCGGGTGTTCGCTCTTTTTCTCCAAAGCGGCAACCGCGGCGATTATCTCGTCGGCATTTCCTCTTATCTTTATATCCGCGACCTCCGGTCTTCCCTCCGTTATCGTTCCCGTTTTGTCGAAGACGACGTACTTTACTTCACTTAGCGTTTCGAGCGCTTCTCCGCTCTTTACGAGTATACCGTTCTCCGCGCCTTTACCCGTTCCGACCATTACCGCCACGGGAGTCGCAAGCCCGAGAGCGCACGGACAGGAGATGACGAGTACGGATACCGCCGCAGTGAGCGCGAATTCCACGTCCTCGCCGCCCGCTAGCCAGCCGATGAAGGTAGCGAGCGCGATAAGCATTACCGCGGGAACGAATACGCCCGACACCTTATCCGCAATCTTGGCTATAGGCGCTTTGGCGGCGCCCGCGTCTTCTACGAGAGCTATTATCTTCGCGAGCACGCTTTCACCGCCCACCGCGGTCACTTCGGCTTTTACGTACCCGCTTTTAACAAAGGTCCCTCCCGTTATCTTGTCGCCCGCGCCCTTCTCTACCGGAACGCTTTCTCCGGTAAGCGCGCTCTCGTTCACGAAAGCGTCGCCGCCTATTATCACCGCGTCTGCGGGAACGGACATTCCGGCTTTTACGGCTATCACGTCGCCGGGCGTAAGAGAGTTGCTGTCGATTTCACGTTCCGCGCCGTCTTCCCCTACGAGAAGAGCCTTATCCGGCACTAGCTTACGCAGTTTACCGAGCGCGTCGCCGGTGCGCTTTTTCGAGAGCGTTTCGAGATATTTACCGACCGTAACGAGCGCGAGTATCATTCCGGACGACTCGAAATACAGGCTGTGGAGATATTTTTCGACCGTTGCATAATCGCCTGCGCCCAAGCCGTAACTCATTCTGAAAAGCGCGAATATCCCGTATACGAGCGAAGCCGTAGCTCCTACCGCTACGAGAGAATCCATATTCGGAGCGCGCTTGAAAAGCCTCGAAAAACCGTTGACGAAATAGGCGCGGTTTACGTAAAGTATGGGCGCGCACAGTAGAAGTTGTACGAGCGCGTAAGATACGGCGTTGGCTGTTCCCGTGAGGAAGGACGGAAGCGGCGCGCCGAACATGTGCCCCATCGCAACGTACATCAGCAGTATCATAAAGACAAGCGAAATTATAAGCCGCGTCTTCATGGCTTTTGTTTCTTTGGCTGCGGCGACGGCGGCAGGGCTCTCTTTGACCGCACGACTTTTGTCGCTCGCGCCCGCATTATCCGCAGGATAAGCGCCGTAGCCCGCTTTCTGCACTGCTTCTATGATCTTTTCGTCCTCACCGTCGTATTCGAGCGTCAGCGTGGAAGTCAACAGGTTGACCGAAACCTTGCTCGTACCGGGCAATTTCGCAACGCAATTCTCCACGTGTGCCGAACACGCCGAACAGGTCATACCGGTAACGGTGAATTTTCTTTTTTTCATAAACACCTCATCCGCTTGTTAACGAAGTCTGTATTAAGTCTTTTTACCGATCCTGCATAATTTCTTCCCGAATTCGATCCTAATATCATCGATATGGAAATATCATACGCAATCGGCTTTGCTTTGTATATCGCAAGTATAACCGCGTTTTCTTACCGGAAACAAGGCTTTCCCGTTGCCGACGGTTTTTCCGTTTCCTCATTAATTAAACGCCCGAAGGCTATATGCGCGATATCGGCTTAGCTCTCTCACATATCGCCGGTTCGTCTTTGGTTACTTATACGAAACAAATTTTGTCCGTTGCCGACGGTTTTTCCTTTTCCGCATTAAGTAAACGCCCGAAGGCCATATGCGCGATATCGGCTTCGCTTTCTCACATATCGCCGGAGTTGTCATGGATTATTTATCCGAAACGGAGCTTTCCCGTTTACTACGGTTGCGCGTTTCCGACAGTTTCTTCGCTCCGCGCTTTGCTTATCGCGCAAACCGATCGTGTTGTGGTTGACAGCCGATTTACTTATACAGCCTTATACTTATGACACCCCACCCCCGTGGGGTGTCATTGTTGTAATAATAACACCGTATTAAGATTTTGTCAAGAATTTCAGTCGTTTACAAATGCAGGCTGCGGGTGCGTACGCGGTATAGGTTCAACCGTTCATCGTGTTTTATTTATTGACCGCAGATTTCAAATACTTGTGCCGTAACGATAGTTGCGGTTTATCGTATTATCGTTTATAGCGCGCATACTTAGGGTATGCGCGCCGTATCAGCAGAAGCCGTTTCCTCGTATGTTGTCCGTTTTATGTCGAACAATGCGCTTTTTCGTTTTATTGCAAAAGTAAGCTACCCGACACTTCTTCGCGACTCTATGTCGGGTCTGTACCGATTCGACTTGTTTTTAAGCATTTTACGCGCTTCTTGCGCACTAAGCGGCTTTCCGTCGCTTTGATTAAATGCGGCGCATGCAAATCTATCGTTTAGCTTTCACGCAGGCTCTGTCGAAAGGCGCCGTCAATGTTTTCTTCGTAGAGTCATCTTTATATTTATATGAGGCTTCGGCTCAAATTCTTGCGCTCTCCGCTTCGCGATATGGATTTTTGACCGTTATGCACGGAAGTCTTATTTATTTTACAGAGGATATAATTATTCATTATACCGCTTATAATCTTCCTTTTGAACGACGATCGGGGCTCGTAAATACATGTCGAAGAAAATTTGTTTTGAAATTTATATAAAATCGTTGACGAGTTTATGAAGTCGCAGTATAATATAGTAAACGAAAATCAAGGAGGTAACGATGCAGAAAAGTTTATACAGTCTGATACTTATGGACGACGTCGTACGTGAAATAGACGCCATCGCCCGTAAGCAGAATACCAACAGAAGCAATCTTATCAATCAGATACTCGCCGAGTACGTTTCGATGGTTACGCCCGAACAGCGCATATACAATATTTTCAACTGTATCGACAACCTGTTAGGGCATAACGCCTTCGACTCGTACATCGAGCCCAACGAAAGCACGATGAGCCTCAAAAGCTCTCTGAACTACAGATACCGTCCCACGATAAGATATCTCGTCGAACTCTACCGCACCGGCGAAAACGCCTCGGGCGAACTCAAGATAATTTTCCGCACTCAATCGCAGGAATTATTATTCCGTTTGGCGGAATTTTTCGAGTTGTGGACAAAGATGGAGAAGATTTATCTCAAGGACTATTCCGCGCAGACTATAAATTATTCTTTCGAAAACGGTAAATTCACGCGCACTTTCGCGATGCCGCGGGACAGGATTTACGACAACGAAGAAACCGCGCGGGCTATAAGCGATTATATACGCATGTTCGACGATATCGTAAAAGGATATCTGACGGGAGCGTATATGAGTTTTGCGGAGATGGAGAACAGGTATCTTCAGTACCTCAACGGCTCCGTCGTAATATAAGGAGGTGAACGATATGAACATGCAAAAACTTACTCAAAAAAGCATAGAAGCAATACAAAAAGCGCAAAGCATAGCGATAGAAAATCAGAATGCGGAGATACTGCCGGAGCACATAGCTTACGCGCTCATAGACGACGACGGCGGGCTTATAAGCAACGTCGTGCGCAAATGCGGCGGTAACCCGGACGCGGTCGCGGCGGCGCTCGACGACAAGATACGCAGAATGCCCAAAGTGGGCGGAAGCGCACACGAACCCGACAAAATTTACGTTTCGGTATCCACGGACAAAGTGCTAGTGCAAGCGGAAAAATATGCGAACTCCGCGAAAGACGAATACGTCAGCGTAGAGCACATCATGCTTGCCATATACGAAAAATGCCCGGATATTGCGGAAATATTCTCGAAAAACGGCGCTCCGCGCAAGCGTTTCGAAGAAGAACTCAAGAAGGTCAAGGGCTCTCAGCGCGTGACGGGCGACAACCCCGAAGCGACTTACGACGCTCTTACCAAATACGGCAGCGATCTTACCGAACGCGCGAGAGAGCAGAAACTCGATCCCGTCATCGGCAGAGATACGGAGATCCGCAACGTAATAAGGATACTTTCGCGTAAGACGAAGAACAACCCCGTGCTCATCGGCGAACCCGGCGTCGGTAAAACGGCGATAGCCGAAGGGCTCGCGCAGCGCATCGTGCGCGGCGACGTGCCGGAAGGGCTTAAGGAAAAAACGGTGTTTTCGCTCGACATGGGCGCTCTTATCGCGGGCGCGAAATTCAGGGGTGAATTCGAGGAAAGGCTGAAAGCGGTACTCAACGAGATCAAACAGAGCGAAGGCCGCATAATACTTTTCATCGACGAACTTCACACGATAGTCGGCGCGGGCAAAACCGACAGCGCGATGGACGCGGGCAACCTTCTGAAACCTCTCCTTGCCAGAGGCGAGCTCCACTGCATAGGCGCGACCACTCTCGACGAATACCGCAAATATATCGAAAAAGACGCCGCGCTCGAGAGGCGTTTCCAACCGGTCATGGTCGACGAACCCACCGTAGAGGACACGATAAGCATACTTCGCGGACTTAAAGAGAAATACGAGCTTTTCCACGGCGTTCAGATACAGGACGCGGCGCTTGTCGCGGCGGCGACGCTTTCGGCAAGATACATTACCGACAGATTCCTTCCAGACAAAGCCATCGACCTCGTGGACGAAGCCTGCGCGCTCATCCGTACCGAGATCGATTCGATGCCGGCGGAAATGGACGAAGCGCGACGCAAAATTATGCAGCTCGAAATAGAGGAAACGGCGCTCAAGAAGGAAAAGGACTCACTCTCCGCAAGCAGGCTCGAAACGATACGGAAAGAGCTCAACGAATTGCGCGAGAAGTTCAACGCCATGAAGGCGCAGTGGGACAACGAGAAGAACGCCATCGAGTCCGTTCAGAAGATCAAACAGGAAATCGACTCCGTCAACTCCGAGATAGAGCGCGCGCAAAGAAATCTCGACTACGAAAAGACCGCGAAGCTACGTTACGGCAAGCTCCCCGAGCTTGAGAAAAAGCTCAAGGAAGCACAGGCTACGAGCGCTTCGGGAAAGAGCAACACCCTCCTGCGCGACAAAGTGACCGAGGACGAGATCTCGCGTATAGTCTCCCGTTGGACGGGTATTCCGGTATCCAAACTTATGGAAGGCGAACGCGAGAAAGTATTGAATCTTGAGGGGATACTTCATAAGAGAGTCATCGGGCAGAACGAAGCCGTACGCCTTATAAGCGAGGCGATACTGCGTTCGCGCGCAGGTATAGCAGACCCTAACCGCCCTATCGGTTCGTTCATGTTCTTAGGACCTACCGGCGTAGGTAAGACCGAACTTGCCAAGGCGCTTGCGGAATGTCTTTTCGACGACGAACACAACATCGTGCGTATCGACATGAGCGAATATATGGAGAAGTTCAGCGTTTCCCGTCTTATAGGCGCGCCTCCCGGATACGTGGGTTACGACGAAGGCGGTCAGCTTACGGAAGCCGTAAGGCGCCGTCCCTACTCGGTCGTTCTTTTCGACGAAATAGAGAAAGCGCACCCCGACGTGTTCAATATCCTGCTACAGGTACTCGACGACGGCAGGATAACGGACTCGCAAGGTCGCACGGTGGACTTCAAGAACACGATAATCATAATGACCAGTAACCTCGGCTCGACCTATCTTCTCGAAGGTATCGACTCCGACGGCGAGATAAGCGAAACGGCGCGCGACGAAGTGAACGCGCTGCTGAAGCAAAGCTTCCGTCCCGAATTCCTCAACAGGCTGGACGAGATAGTATTCTTCAAGCCGCTCACTCACGACGACATCGTCAAGATAGTCGATCTGCTGCTCAATGGGCTCGAGGAAAGGCTTGCCGACAGACAGCTTACGCTCGAAGTCACTCCCAAAGCCAAAGACGCCATCGCGGACAACTCCTACGACGCGCAATACGGCGCTCGTCCGCTCAAGAGATATCTCCAGTCGCACGTCGAAACTTTGCTTGCGCGCACTATAGTCGCGGGCGAGCTCGAAGCGGGCGACAAGCTTACCGTGGACTGGTCCGACAGCGAAAAAGAGTTCACCGTAACGCACTCAAAGCGCGAAAACGGATAACCTGAATTAGGATAATGGAAGCCGCAACAAAGATTTTGCGGCTTCCTTTATAAAAGATGACTTATGGACGGAATCAATATCCGC
>JADINF010000181.1 GCA_017694145.1 Candidatus Stercoripulliclostridium pullicola | reverse complement strand
GTTCAACGATGATGCAAAAGTAATCGACGGCAAAAAATAACACGAACCCGTTTTCAGAGTTCGTATTATTCACTAATGGCGGAGAGAGTGGGATTCGAACCCACGATACCCTTTGGAGGTATACACGATTTCCAATCGTGCTCCTTAGGCCATCTCGGACATCTCTCCTCAATAATTTTTTATAGGTGTTCTACGCGCCGCGCTCTTACGACGCTCGTTTATTATGCGATATAATTCGTCCCGTGGCAAGTTTTTGACGAAAGTTTTTTTGACGCTTATTTATTTGCGGCGCTCCCCGCGCCTTCTTCTTGCCTATCGAATACGCTTCTTTCGTTGATATCTGCGTTCGCCGCTTTTGCGCGTCCTTCCTTTATCGCACGCCGGAATTTCGCAGGAGGGATCGACGCGTATTCCTTGAATATCCTGTTGAAATGACTGAGACTGTCGTATCCCAGAAGTCCCGCTATCTCCAACGTGGACATCTCCGTCTCCGCAAGCCATTCGCGCGCATAATCGCACTTCATCTCTTTGAGATATCCCGCCACGGTTTTCCCCGTGTAACGCTTGAAATACTCCACCATCACCGGCGGCGAAAAACTGCCCATCGCATAGACGTCGCGCGCCGTGCAAGCTACGTTCTCCGGCGAATGTATCCTCTCTAGCAACGCTTTGAACCACTCCGGATATCCCTTGAGCTCGTCGCCGCCCGCTACGCTCACGACGGATATCATCTGCGCTATCATCGCGCTTATCAAAGCGACATAACCCTTTTCGCCACGTCGCATCAGCATATTTATGAGCCCCGCTTTGGTCGTAAAATATCCGAGCTCCTCCGCCGTAAGCTCTACGCTCCTGCGCGCTCCCGGCGCGCATAACGCTTCGACGTCAGCGCCTATCGCAGCGCATATCCCGTAAAACTTAACCGGCGACGCGCAGAAATTCATGTGTATCGACGATCGCTCCCCTATTCTGCGGAATTGATGAGCGTCCTCGGGCGTAAGCATCACGAGCGCGCCTTTTTTCAGTATTGCCGTATCCCCGTTCAGCTCATGCCTTGTCGCTCCGTCCGTCATTATAAAAAATTCATAAAAATCGTGACGGTGCATGGAGGTTTCGCTCTCCCGCCACCAATGGAAGGATACGCCGTGCTCTTTCAGATACGAGTTTTTGCGATAATTCACCGTTACGACCGTAGATTGCATATTCACGTTCGATTTTTGCTCCATAAGCAGTTAATTTCCTCTACGAGTATATATAAGATTGTATCAGATAAGCGCTCCGTATTCAATAGTCGAGAGCGTTTCAGACGCATTCCGAAATATTTAACGCATATTCCTAAAAAAATCGCAAGTTTTATCGCAAGGTATATTATATAATTGAAATAGGACGAAAGCCTATGAAACTCATGCATTTCATTCCGAAAAGCAAAGAAAAGACTTACTATACGATCCCTTTCGAAGTACCCGAAAACGTGGAGCGCATAACCGTGCGCTACGACTATAAGCGTACCGTGCGCGGCGCGCTTCAGGACATTTTGCCCACAAACACGGTTGACATAGGATTAGCCGACAACAACGGTAACTTTCTCGGCTGGTCGGGCAGCGCGCACAAAGAGATCTTCGTAGGAGAATACGGCGCTTCCGCGGGATACCTGCAACGCAAAACGGAAGCGGGTACATGGAGCATAATCGTAGGCGCGTACCGCATACTCGACGAAGGCGTCGAAGTGGAATACGACGTCGAATTCGAATACCGTAAAAGACGGCTTCTGCTCGGCGACACTCACGTGCATACGACCGCTTCGGACGGCGCTCTGGACGCATACGAGTTAGGAAAACTGGCTCTGAAAAAAGGACTCGACTTCGTGGCGCTCGCCAATCATAACAATTATGCGGAAAACTTATGTCTGCCGCGTTTCAAAGATCTGACCTTCGTTCCCGCCGTGGAATGGACTCACTACCGCGGGCACATGAACTTCTACGGAGTAGCGGCGCCTTTTGCAAACTCGTTCGTCGCCAATACAGAAGACGAAATGCGCGCGCTCGTGGAGCACGCGAAAGAAGCGGGCGCGCTTATCTCCGTCAATCACCCCAAATGCCGCTTCTGCCCCTATCTGTGGGAAGGCGACAACGTCTTCGACATGATAGAGGTATGGAACGGACCGATGAGCGAAAGAAACGTGAAAGCAATATTATGGTGGACTGAAATGCTTAAAACGGGACGCCGTATGCCGATATGCGGAGGAAGCGATTTCCATCGTCCGCACGGAGCGGTTAAGCTCGGGCACCCCGTCACCGGAGTGTATGCGGAGTCGCGCGGAGCGCTTGACATACTGTCGGCGCTGAACGCGGGTCACTCATTTGTCACGCGCAACACGCGCGGCGCGCGCCTTTTACTCTCCTACGGCGAAGCCTACATGGGCGACGTGACCTCGCTACGCGAAGGAACGGCGCTACGTATAGAAGCGAGCGGACTCCGCTCGGAGGACGTATTCCTCGTAACCGACAAAGGCGAACGCGCCGTGGCAAGAAACGCGCGCGGTGATCTGCACGCCGAAACTTCTGCGGAAAATATCATTTTCGCATATCTTCTTATCAAAAAACGCGGTCGCGTGACCGCTTTGACCAATCCCGTTTATTTCAGATAGGAGAGCGCTATGACAAACGAAACCACGCAGGTTAAAGAAACCAAAAGAACTTCCCCTTTCCGTTACGGTATCGGCATGCTCGGCACGTCGATCCCGATCAACATGTTCAAGTCTTTCGCGGCGACTTTCTACGTTCTGCAACTCGGACTGGATATGGAACTGTATTCTACGGTTTTGCTCATCTATACGTTCGTGGACGTGATAGATAATCCGATATACGGCTTCCTGTCCGACCGCACCGACACTAAATGGGGCAGAAGGCGCCCGTGGCTCCTCATAGGAACGCCGCTGATGGTGGTATCTTTCCTCCTTTTCTTCAACGTGCCCTCTTCCATACAGAGCGATCAGTCTAAGCTTTACATGTACATGTTGCTCACCTACCTGCTCACCGGAACGCTGGACTCGCTGATGAACGCAAATTACGGCGCGCTTTTCCCGGAGCTCTTCAAAAACGATTCCGATCGCGCCAAAACTAATGCCATACGGCAGGTATCGCAACTCGTGGCGATGGCTATAAGCATAGCGCTCACGCCGATGGTCGCCGAAAAAATAGGATACAACTATACGGCGATAATATACGGAGTGCTCGCGCTGGCGGTACTGATGTACAGTTTCGTCGGTTGTCACGAGAAAAACGATCGCGTAAGCGAAGAGAAACCGAACCTTATCAAAAGCATAATAGATCTTCTTAAAAACCCGAAATTCTGGATATACGGATTTGCGGGCGCATTTTATTCGGCGGCGTTCTCTCTCATTTCGCAAGCGTTGTCCTTCTACGTAAAATACACGCTCGGTCTCGGCGGCACCGAAACGACCATAGTTCTCGCCACGGTGCTCGGAGTAGCGGTCGTGGGAATATTGATGTGGACTTTCGTCGCGAAAAAGCTGCATCTCATCACGATATGGCGCATCGGTTTCCTCGTGATGTTCCTCGGTTTTATACCGCTGTATTTCGCGAACACGCTGGGCGCGACCATCGGTAT
Organism: Candidatus Stercoripulliclostridium pullicola; assembly: GCA_017694145.1. Classification (GTDB taxonomy): domain Bacteria; phylum Bacillota; class Clostridia; order Christensenellales; family DTU072; genus Stercoripulliclostridium_A; species Stercoripulliclostridium_A pullicola. The sequence goes on along the minus strand of JADINF010000181.1, from coordinate 8,312 downwards.
AGCGAGCGTGATGGGACTGGGTATCGCGGGCGCGCTGAGTACCATGGACTGCATATCCGCCAAAATAATAGACGACGACTACCGCAAGCACGGCATTCGCCGCGAAGGAGTCATAAGCAGTCTGGTGGGCGTGATGAACAGGCTGAACGGCTTATATACGTCGCTTGCTTTCTTCGTCGTGGCGCGCGCGTTCGGCTTCGAAAACGGCGACAACCCCGGCGAAAATCCCGCGGAAGCTTCGAGAGTCCTGTTATGCGTATTCCCCGCTATAGCGATGTTAGTTGCGGTGATATTCTCTTTCTTCCTTAAATTCAAAGACGACGGCGACATAGCCGCCGCAGCCGACGCAATCGGAAACAAAGCCGTCGAAACGGAAACGGCGGAAGCGGATCTCAATGAGCCGATATACTGATAAGTACCTGATAATCAACGCCGACGATCTCGGCTATAACGAAGCGCAGAACGCCGCTATAACGGAACTGTATCGCGCGGGAGAAATAAGCTCCGTATCGGTGCTTACCGTCACTTCCTGCGCGGAAAGCGGCGCGCGCACAGCGCGCGAAGAAGGCATGTCCGCGGGGATACATTTCGCGCTCACTTCCGACGAAGAGAACGCACGCTGGCACAGCGTGAGCGGCGCGCGCTCTCTGGAGGACGGCAAAGGTCTGTATACGGGCGGCTTCAGGCTCGCTATGTCCGCGCGGCGCAAAGACGTTAGAAAAGAACTCGAAGCTCAATACTCGTTCCTGACTTCGCGAGGCGTTACTCCCGATTACGCAGACAGTCATTCGGGCACCCTTTACGGCATAAACGGGCGCCGATTCTATCGCGACGCATTCGAATTCTGCAGAGAACGCGATCTGCCTTTCCGATTCCCGAAAAGTCCCGCGTTCATCGTAAGACAATTAGGTCGCGCGCCGCGCGTTATAATCGCTTTGCACGCGCACATAGTGCGCCTTGCCGAGATGTACGGCGTGACTCTGATAGACGATCTCGTGTCAAATCCGTGGCGCACGGGGAAATTAACGGAGCTTCGCGACTATTACGTAAGCGCCGTAGAAAATCTTAAACCCGGTATCACGGAAATGTTCCTGCACCCCGCGCTTCCTGCGGAGAACATGACTCCCGGATGGCAAAAGAGAGTGTACGAGTACGAAATATTGAAAAGCGGCGCGATACGCAAAGCCGCCGAAAGAACGGGCGCGAAAATAATAAGCCGCGCCGAAATAAAACGTATCAAAAACTAGGCGACGCGCTGTACGCATGCAAAAAGCCGTATACGCATACGGCTTTTCTTATTCCTTAATAAACGCAACGTGGATCCTCTCACGCGGACGAGTCCGCGCCCGTCCTTTCACCGCGCGGCTCTTGAACGAAGTTCATTCAGTTTCGCGCCTATCGCGGCTACGGCTTCGTCGGGATCGTTTATGTTTTCGGTCGCCTCTTCCATCGGACATTTTCCGCTTCCCTCACGGTTGATTATGCTTTCCGTAAGTTCTCCGCAAAAACAATCTATGCCGTAAGCGAGCAACACGTCTCTGCCCCCCTCGGAAAGAACGGCGGAGTACACGCTTGCGACCTTAAGTTTGGCAAAAAGAAACGCCGCCGCTTTACCGACTATTTTGTCCGCCGCCGCATAGCCTACATAATCCGCGCCGCCTTTCACCGCGGAGTACAGATCTCCTATCCCTCTGCCGCAGTACGATACCGCGCAGTCGCCTTTGACCAAAGCAAGACCGACGCTTCCTTTAAGCGCCGCCTTAGCCGAGATCAGATCGGAACTTTCCGTCATTTCTTGCCTTCGTATTCCGCTTCGGAAACCATATCCGCTTCGGGCGCCCAGCGTCCCACGCTCGCGATACCCGCTTTGCAGCTTGCTTTCGTCGCGTATCCTTCTTCGGAAATACAGATGAGATTGCCGTTGTTGGCGCGCAGTCTGTAACGGAATTTACCCTGCTTGTCGAGATATATTTCGAATTTGGGATTGGTGAGAGTCGCGTATCCTTTCACGAGAGTCTGATCCTCTATCTTGTCGATCGTGCTGAATTTTCTCACCGAATCTATCCCCGCTTTACAGCTCTTGAGATCGGCATACGCGCCTTCGCATACCGCTATCGTTTCTTTATTAGGCGCTTTCAGGCGGAAATTGAAATTGCCCTTGGGGGTCTTATAATAAATGAACGTTCCCTTCAGTTCGTTTGCCATAGTTTTTCTCCTTCGCCTTGCGGCAGTAATTTTTTATTTTATCCGTACGGCTTCGAGCCGGTATGATAGCTATGCTGCTTTGAACAACCTCTCGTGCATCGGGTAGGGCGTATAATTTTCGGTCGTCTGCGCAGACCACTTGCGCGCTATCTCCTCGTAACTGTCGGTGAAAGGATCGACTTTTTCCGTAGGCGCACCCGAATATATCCCCCATGAGGTATCCGTCCCGTAGACTTTGTACGTCCATACCGCGTAATTCACGTTGTTTTCCGTATACTCCGACAGCGTATGTTCCCACGCGGCTTCCTCTTCGAAGCAGGTAAATTCTCCGACAAATACCGGTACTTCGTACGTTAAAGCTACGTAATCCGCAACCTTCGTATCCGTGAATTCGATGAGTTTCTCCGCGTTTCCTACCCCTTCCCAACAATAATTATGATAGGAATACGCCACGTTTTCCCATTCGAAAAGCTCGGGATCCGGAAGGTTTTTCGTTTCCCATACGCTTTCGATTATCAGAACGTGCCTGTCGTCCACGGAACGCACCGCGTCGTACAACCTGTCGTAGAACGCCCATCTCTGAAGATCGTTTGCGCCCGTGGGCTCGTTGAGAAGGTCGTATCCCGCTATTATGTCGCGGTCGCGGTAACGCGCCGCGACGGTTTTCCACAGCTCTACGGTGCGGCTCTCGTTCTCCTCCGAACCGAAAAGCTTTGCGCCCGAAGTATCTCCCGAATGGTCGCTCCCGTTCTGCGAGCCGTACGCGCCGTGCAGGTCGAGTATAACGTATATGTCGCGCTCGTCACATTCGTTTATGAACCAATCCAACCGCTCGAAACGGGTAAGCGCTCCGCTGTCGTCCTCCAGATTGAAGTAAGCAAACGGCAATCTTATGCAATTGAATCCGTAAGCTCTTACGTTGTCGAAATCATTTTCCGTCCAGAAAGCGGATTCGTAGATCCCGATGAGTTCGAGCGCTTTTTCTTTACCGAAACGGCTTTCTAGCGTTTCGCAAAGGGTGAGATGATCGACAAGGTCCGTGGCGCACATCCACTCTTCCTGAATGAAAAGTCCTCCCGCGTTTACGGCTTTAATAAAGACTTTTTCGCCTTTTTCGTTGACGAAATCGTCCCCTTGCGCCCTGAGAAGCCTGTTGTCCTCGACGGGCGTTTCCGTTTTGTCCTTATCGGAGTCGCTCACGCAACCGACGAGCGTTAAAAACGCCAGTGCCGCCACGCATAAAAAAACAAACGTTCTCAAGATAAATTTTTTCATCACCCGCTCCGGATAAGGGAATTTCCGCGCCGCAGGCGCAAATTCCCGTAACGCAATTATTATAGCACGCCTTGCGCGCGTTGTAAAGACGCGCGCCCCGCTTTCCGTCACCGCAAAAATCGCTTTACTAACAGCGCCGCTATGGGATATAATTAGAATATAAACGTGCTTAAAGCACCTACGGCAAGGACAAAAATGGACGGATTGGAAATATTTTATTCATTATTGAGCGCGATCGCCGGTTTAGGCGTATTCATATTCGGAATGAAACTGATGGGCGACAGCCTGGAATCGGTATCCGGTAACCGCATCAAAGGCATGTTCTCCAAAATAGACAACAACCCCTTCCTCGGTATCGGTATCGGACTCGGCACAACCGCGGTGATACAGAGTTCGTCGGCGGTAACGGTCATGCTTGTCGGTTTCGTCAACGCGGGGCTCATGACGCTCACGCAAGCCACCGCCGTTATCTACGGCACCAATATCGGCACCACCGTCACCGCGCAACTGGTCGCGTGGGGCTACGGCGGTATAGCTTCTTTCGATCTGACCGCCATTTTCGCCGCATGCGCGGGCGTCGGCGCATTCATGATCCTTTTCACTAAAAAGCACGACGTCGTCAAAAAAGTAGGCGCGATAATCTGCGGACTCGGAATGATATTCGTGGGACTCAGCGTAATGGGCGACGCAATGGGCACATTCGGCGAAAGCCCCGCCATAGTGGACGCTTTCTCCAAAGTAAGCAACCCGATGCTGTTGCTTTTGCTCGGTACGGTATTCACCGCAATCATCCAAAGCTCTTCCGCGATGAGCGGTCTGGTGATAACGATGAGCGCGGCGGGTATAATAAGCTTCCCGCAAGCGATGTACATTATCATCGGTAGCAACATCGGTACCTGCATTACCGCGCTTTTATGCGCGATAGGCACCGGCACAAACGCCAAACGCACGGCTATCGTGCACCTGCTGTTCAACGTTTTCGGCGTAATCATTTTTATGCTTACCGACCTGTTCGCGCACTATGACAGACTGCTTATGCGCTGGTTCACGACGCCGCAGGTGCAAATCGCCATGTTACACACGTTATTTAACGTGGCGACGGTTATTATCCTTCTACCGTTCACGAAACTGCTCGTGAAACTGACGATACTTATTGTCCCTGAGCGCGCGACCAAGACGAGCGACGCATTCCGCCTCAAATATCTCAGCGAACAGATACTCTCCACTCCCCCTATCGCCGTGGCGAACCTTAAGCTCGAGATACTCAATATGTTCGAAATCGCCAAAAACAACCTCAATACCGCGCTTAACGCGGCAGTAAACGCCGACGCGGGCGGAATAACCGCGATAGAGAGAAGCGAAAAGGAACTCAACTATCTCAACCGCGAGATCACCAAATTCCTCGTCAAACTGTCGGGCACGGACATTTCCGCGCAGGACGCCAACATGGTGGCGACGGCATATCACACGGTGAGCGACATCGAGCGAATCGGCGACTATGCCGAAAATATCGCCGAATACGGAGCCAAACTCAAAGAAGACAACATGAAGTTTTCGGAAGAAAGCGTAAAGGAGATAGCGGAGCTGAACGCAACTCTCGACAAAATGTACGAGCTTACGCGAAAGATATACAAAGACGACGATCCCGGGCTTATCCCGAAGTTGTACGAATACGAGCAGACTACGGACAATCTGAAAGTGATGATGGGCGAAAAGCACATCGAAAGGTTGTCGCAAGGCACCTGCAATGCCGAAACGGGAGCGTTGTATTTAAGTCTTGCGAGCGATTGCGAGAGAATAGCCGACCACCTCACGAACATCGCGAACGCCACGAAGTCCTACGCGACGGTCAAGCCGCAACCGCAAGAACAGAAAAAATAACGCATACGACGGTGACGGCGACGGCGAGCGAAAGCAATATCGCCGTCGCTTTTTTTTCGTCCGCATATTTTGCCACGTGCGCGCCCGCCGCCTGCGACAAGCACAACGCGACGAAAAAGTCGGGTATATGCACGTAGATCTCGTTCGGCAGCCCGAAAGCTTCCACCGCGAAATACTGCGTGAGCACGACTCCGAAAGCGGAAACGACAGCCGCGACCGCGGCTCCCGCAAACCACGCCGCAACGCGATCTTTAAGCAAAGGACGGAAAACGAAATATACCGCCGTCCAGAAAAACAACGTGGGATAGAAGGCTATTTTGAGATGTTCCCATATACTTTCGCTCACGGGCGCCCACAGCCCCACGAATACGTTTTCGCCCGAAAGCTCGTACATGAAGTGATCGAGGCTCCCGATAAGCATTATTACTACCGGCGACAGCCACGTCACGACGCATAAAGCTTTACGATATTTTATAAGTCTGATTTCGCTTTCCATAGCTCTATGATATGACAGGAAAGCTCTTTTATACGTCGAACGTTATTTTAACGGAAACGGCACCCTTCCGGGTGCCGTCGTATCGGTCGTCAAAACGCTACACGTCCTCGTCCTCGGGGTTGAAGTCCGGATCGTCTATCGCGTTGAGTATATTGGCGATAATGGCGTCCTCGCGTTCCTTGCTGGACATTTCGCGGTAAAGCTTGCGCTTCTTGGGTTTCGCGCTCACCTGCCCTACCGAAGGCTCCTCTATCTCGGGCGAATCGAGTACTATCCTGTTGTCGATCATCAGTTGTTTACCCTTCCAGGTAGTCACTTTGATAGCCTTGTCGAGCAACAGCAGTAACTGCGGCAACGGCACCATGACCATTATATAGGAGGCTATACCTCCGCGCATTACCGCTCCGCCTATTATCTGCGTCGCGGGAAGGCTCGAAACGAACTGTATCGACGCGCCCGCGCAAGTCAGGATACCCGCCGACGTGATCAACGTACGCGAGCTGTCCGCAAGCGCGTGCTGGACGGCGTCGTACTTGTTCATCGTTCGACGGTGCTCCATATACCGCGAGGTAAGCAGTATCGCGTAGTCTATCGTCGCGCCGAGCAGTATCGAGCTGACGAGCATGTACCCGACGAATACCATCGAATCGCCCATGAAATACGGGACCGCCATATTGATATATATCGAGCCCTGTATCACAAGCACCAGGATTATCGGTATGAGCAGCGACTTGTACGTCACGAACAATATGAGCGCGACGAGCCCAATCGACACGTATGTGATTATGTCGTAGTCGGAGTTGACCAGCTCCTTTATTTCAAGAGTGGCGGACGACTGTCCGAGTAACCAGGCGTCGTTGGCGGTGTATTGAGCGATCACGCCTTTGACGTCGTCTATAAGCGTCGTGGTCGCTTCGCCCTCCTCGTCCGCGTCGAGGAACAGCACCACGCGGGTGTAACCCGGATTGTCCGTCGACGGTATGAACTGATTAAGGAATTTGTCGGGCATCATCGAGGCGAAGCCCGTCTCGGCAATGATCGAATAGCTCTGAACCGAAGACACGCCGTCCACTTCCATAAGTTTCATGGAAAGCATATATTCCGTACTGACACGTTTACCGTTTAACTCGTAAGCGCCGTCGTCGAGATATTTGATAGGCATCAGTACTATAGCCTGATTCTGCTTGCCGAACACCTCTTCTATATCGCGTTTATCCTGATATAACTCGCTTCCCTCGCCGCCGAGGCTCGCTTCGGGTCCGTAAGTAAATTCGTTCTGCGCCTGGAAATAAACGCAGGGTATGACCAGCGCGAGGATTATGAAAGGAACGTAGAAACGAGATTTGACCAAGCCTTTGGAGAACTTCCGGAAGGTCAAGTTGAAGGTCTTGTGCTCCGTCTTGTCTATGAGTTTTTCCGTATACAATATCAACGCGGGCATCAGGAAAAATACCGCTATGATGGACAGCACTACGCCCTTGGCGAGCACGAGTCCCATATCGAGTCCCAATCTGTACGACATGAACATCAACGCCACGAACGAAGCAATGGTCGTAAGCGACGACGCCGAAACGGGACTGAAGCTCGCGGTAAGCGCGTTGATCATCGCTTCCTCGCTGGAGATTCCTCCTCGTCGCTCCTGCTTGAATCGGTGCAGGAGGTAAATACTGTAGTCCATCGTCAACGCGAGCTGAAGTACGCTCGACACTCCCTGCGTCATATACGATATGCCGTTTACGCCGGTTATGTAGCCTACGATACCGTTTGTGCCCATATTCAGCAATATCGCGGCGCCTATTGTAAGGAGCAACAGCACGGGTTCCCAGTATGCAGTGGTGGTGAGCAACAGGATTATGACTACGATGATGCCTGCCACTATCATCGATTTACCGGTTTCGGAATTGACAGACTGGATACTGTTATAGGTGGTAGCCGCGTTGCCGATGATACGCACGGTACATCCTTCGGGCACTTCGAGTTCGCGCATGGCGCCGATAGCGTCCATCGTGCGAGTGTCGTAATCGCTCTCCACGAAAGATATCTGGTAAAGAGCGTATCCGCCGCGTTTGGCGTCATTCCGGTAGAACATTTCGAGCTGAGGAGCGAAGTCCTCGAGCATAGTAATGTCGAACGACATACTGCCGTCGGTGGGCAGAGCGCTCTGTAAAGCTACCATAAAAATGAGGAATCTGCCCTTCTCTGTTTCGGACAATCCTTCCTGAAGTGCGGCGAGCAATTCCATCGCGCTTTCGCCGTTTGAAAAGTTCATGTCGGCGATCATCTGCTTCTGCTCATCGCTGAGATACGCCATGCGGTCGATAATATGCATCAGGAATTTGACCGCTTCGCCGTCAGTCAGAGGGTCTTCGACGCCTTCGTTGTATTTATCCAGCGCGTTCCGGATAAATCCCAATTCCTCCGAGAGAAAAATATCGTCGAGCCAAATAACGGAACT
>JADINF010000180.1 GCA_017694145.1 Candidatus Stercoripulliclostridium pullicola | reverse complement strand
AACACCTTACCCGTAACGCCCGCGACGCCCGAGCAGGGTAACGCACACAATTCAGGCGTTCCGCCTTTCGGTTGGAAAGACAAGATCGGTTATGCGCTCGGCGATTTCGGCTGTAACCTGAGCTTTGCGCTTATTTCCGCTTTTATGGTGGACTTCTACACGCAATATATAGGGATACCTTCCGTGGCGTGGGCGGTCATCATCATTCTCACCAAGGTGTGGGACGGCATAAACGACCCCATTATGGGCGGCATTATGGACGCCGTTCATATCAAAAATACCAAAAGTAAGTTCAAGCCATGGATGAGTATCGGCGCGATAGGGCTTATCGTCTCGGGAGCGCTCGTGTTCCTGCCGATACCTAACGCCGCCACCTGGGTGAAAATAACCGTTTGCGTGGTGACGTATCTCCTGTGGGATATTTGCTACACCTTGTTGAACGTGCCTTACGGCGCGCTGAGCAGCGCGATCACCGGCGATCCCATCGAACGCACGCAGCTCTCCACCTGGCGCAGTATAGGAGCCGCTATAGGCGGCGCGCTCTGCGTTATCCTTCCTATGTTCGTCTACGACGACAACAACAATATAATAGGCGGACGGCTTATATGGATAGGCGTTATACTCGGAGTTATCGCTTACGTCGCGTATATGTTCTGTCTTAAGCTCACTACCGAGCGCGTGGCGGTGCCGAAAGCCGAAAAGCGGAAATTCAATTACATTAAGACCATCAAAGGCTTCCTGCACAACCGTCCGCTTCTCGGACTGTGCCTTGCGTCCTTTGCGCAGCTAGTTTTCCTCATGTCCTGCACGCAGACCGCGAAGTGGCTTTTCCAGGTGCATTTCGGTAACGCCGACGTAATGGTCACCGTGGCAACGATCATCGCCTATCTGCCGATGGTATTCTTCATTCCGTTCACCTCGAAAATAGTCAAGAAATTCGGTACGAAACTCGCCGTCGCGGCGCCGCTCTTTTTAAGTCTTGCGGCTTCTCTCGTGATGATGTTCGTGCCCATGCCCGCGACGACGGGAGGAACGGTCACGTTTATAGTAGGACTTATGCTCGTACAAACGGGCGGCGGACTTTTCGGTCTGCTTGCCTGGGCAATGGTCAACGACTGTATAGACTATCAGCAGATCAAGACCGGTTCCCGCGACGAAGGAAGCGTTTACGCGCTGTACAGCCTTTTCCGCAAAATATCGCAGGGCGTTGCGCTGTCGCTTCCGCTCCTCTGTATGGAAGCGGTGGGCTACAAGGCGCATGCTAATCCCATCACCGCGCAGGCGGAAGGCGTCGCCGAAAAAATGGTCACGGTGTCCTTCGTTCTGATGTTCGTAGGCGCGGCTCTCATGCTTATCGCATTCTTCCTCGTTTACAATCTCGGCAAAAAACAGGTCGAAGCTAATTCCGCATTGCTCGGCAAGACCAACGACATAAGCCTTACCGACGTCCTCGGCGAAACAGCCGACAAAGACTGACGCATTTATGGCAAACAAAAACGGGCTCTGTACGGAGCCCGTTTCGCTTATATGCGTTGTTCATATAAATTTATAAATTTATCTTATGCTTCCGCGTATTCTATTATGACGGCTTGGGGTTTGCATTTTACCGTGCAGGCGCCGCAACGGATACAACGCGATTCGATGACGCGGAACGGGTTTTTGATAACGCCTTCGACAGCCGCCGCGGGACAATTCCTCTGACACAAAGAGCAACCGATACATTTGGATTCGTCGATATGCACGCGCTTTATCGCGCGGTGTCCCGGCGCGGGAGATATGCAGACCGCGGGGCAGGTTTCGGTGCATTGACCGCAACCCATGCACTTATCGTCTATCGCATAATAATGCCTGCCGTTCTCTTCCTTTTCTTCGATCGCGCCGAAAGGACAGATATATCCGCAATATCCGCAGTCTACGCATTTTTCTTTATCGATCCGATACGCCATTGCCGTGCTCCGTAAATACAAGTCGGGATGAACCGCTATCGATATTTTATCACGCTACGCGCCCCTTGTCCAGTACCGATTTTGCGCCCGATAAAGGAGAGATTTTACGGATTTCAAATAAATTGACATTTGCTTCGTATTTTGTTACAATATTCGCAGTATTGATTGGAGAGAAGTCTTGGATTATTTATTCTACGACATCGAATGCAGCGACGGCAGACATATGTGCAGTTTCGGTTACGTGATAACCGACGAATACTTCAACATATTGGAAAAAGCCGATATCCTCATCAATCCCGAAGCGATCTTCCATACCGGCGCGTGGAGCAAAAAGAACAGAGAGAAAGACCCCGGCATTGAGCTCGCTTATCCCAAAGAACGTTTCAAAGCAAATCCCACTTTCCCCGCAAGATACGAGCGCATACAACGCCTTTTACAGCACGACGATCGCAAAATAATAGGGTTTTCGCATCACAACGACGCATTGTTCCTTACCGTAGCATGTAAGCGATACGAACTGCCGATAATCGATTATAAATTTTACGACGCGCAGGAAATGTTCGGCGAAAGCCGCAACATAGTAAATCAGGTAGCTCTCAACGCAATAGCCGAGGCGCTCGAAGTGGATCTGAGTAAACTTGTCCAACACCGTAGCGACGACGACGCGGAAGCGTCCATGCTCGTGACGAAAGCGCTTTGTAAGGATCTCGGACTTACTATAGAAGAACTGATAGGGCATTGTCCGCGGTGCGCGGGAGAGGTGACTGCGGAAGGCAAATGCAAGTATTACGTGCGCGAAGCAAAACGCGCCGAAAAGCGTATGCGAGCCGCCGCGGTACGCTCCAACAGGATGACTACGAAAAATCTCGAGGAATTCAAAAAATACGTTCGCGGACTTAAACCCGATCCCATTCTGGAATTGACGTTCAGAGGGAAGAAGGTCACATTGAATTCTCCATACGAATACAAGCATTTCAAAGAAACCTGCCTTATCGCGAAAGAGATAGCCGCGCGCGGCGGCAAATACGTACGCATGGGCTCCGAAGCGGATATATACGTAGCGGACGAGCAAGGCAAGCGTTGTATGCGACTTCCGCACGTCAAAAGGGCGATCGCCGCAGGGAAAGCGGTGGAAACGATAACGATGGGGGAACTGCTGACAAGGCTCTCACTCACGGAGAAGGAGCTCGAAAACGCGGAGTTTCCGGTCGTGCCGGAGGAGGGTACGCCCGTAGTAAAGAAAAAACGCAGAAGATCGCGGAAAAAGCGCAAGCCTTCTTCCGCAGCCACGGCTAACGCGCCGGGAGCGGTGAACAATGACGGAAAATAAAGAAAGAATGAAAAAGGGGCTCATATACGATCCCACGGATAAGGAGCTCATGAAGGAACAGGGAGCGCTCATCGCTCGCGTGAACGAATACAACGCGACTTCTCCCGCGGAAACGGAAAAGCGTGCGGCTCTTATAAAAGAGATGTTCGCCGAAGCGGGAGAGGGCTGTTATATCGAGCCGCCTTTCCACGCCAACTGGGGCGGCAAGCACGTGAGACTCGGAAATTACGTTTACGCTAATTTCAATCTCACGCTCGTGGACGACGGGAACATCGATATAGGCGACAACGTGATGTTCGCGCCTAACGTGACCGTTATCACCGCGACTCACCCGGTGCTTCCCGCTTTACGCGAAAAGGGATTGCAGTTCAACGTAGACGTGAAGATATGCAATAACGTCTGGATAGGGGCGGGGGCGATAATAATGCCCGGGATAACGGTAGGCGAAAATTCGGTGGTGGGCGCGGGAAGCGTCGTGACCAAGGACGTGCCGCCGAATACCGTAGTCGTGGGTAACCCCGCGAGAGTGCTGCGCGAAATAGGCGAGCACGACCGGATATATTATTTCAAAGACAAAAAAATAGATATTCCCGTAGAATGAAAAACGCCCCGTGAAGGGGCGTTTTTTATTTCATACAGCTTAAGGAAAACTAATCCGATTTTTCCGCATTTTCCGCAGTGGCGGGAGAAGTCGAATTTGCCGCTTTCAAAACGGCTTTTTGTTTCTTGCGCGCTTCACGACGCGCCTTAGCAATTTGCTTTTTTCTGTTTTTATCCGAGCCGCTCTCGTATGCGTATTTGATAAGAAGATAAAAGATATAGAAGAAATCTGCGATGACCACGAACGGGAAACCCACCAGATAGAAGCAAGCCCCAACGATCTTGCGCTCAGTTTCCGTAAGTCCTTTGGATTTGGGCAAATAGAGAGGCAGATACAGTGTGAAAACGGAACCTTTTCCCGGTTTGCTCGAGCAATAAACGTTGCCGCCGTGCTCCTTCATCACCTCTTTGACGGTGGCGAGTCCTATGCCGGTACCGCTGCCGTTGCGCGCCTTGTCTGCGGTATAGTACCTCTCGAATATATGCGGCATATCTTCCGCTTTGATACCCGTACCCGTGTCGCGTATTTTAATGAAAAAATATTTGCGCGACTTATGGAAGCTTATCGTTATCTTGCCGCCTTTCGGAGTGAATTTCGCGGCGTTGGAAATTATGTTGGCTATAGCCGAATCGACGTCGCGCTCCGCTATCGCGATACGCACTTTGGGGATACGCCTTACGCGCACCGAAATATTCTTCTCGGTTGCGTAAGGTATGTGCTTCAATACGATTGCCGAAAGGGCTTCGCGCGCGTCTACGAGTTTGAGCGTCTCTTTGGCTTTACCCGCAGAAGTCCTCGCGGCGTCGATTATCTTGAGCACCGTGTCGTTCATGTCGGCGGCTTTCGTGCGGATGAGTTCGGGGTAGTTCTTGTCGTCCATTCCGTCCTCGATACACTCCGCATACCCCGATATGAGCGCGAGAGGTGTCTTGAGATCGTGCGTGACGGAGGCTATGGTTTCTTGTGTACGGGCTTCCTTTTCCGCTTCTTCGGAAGCCTTTTCCACGAGAGTTTTGCGCAACTCTTCGAGCGAAGCGACTACCGGCGAGAATACGCCTGTATTTTCCGGGGAAAGCGGTTCGTATATTTCGCCTTCGCACATCCCGCGTATGCGGTCGTTGAGTTTGCGCATCGTAAGCGTTCTGGTCAGCTTTGCCATTTATATCCGAACCCCCATACGGTGACGATGTTGTTGATGCCTTCGCGTTGGAGTTTTTCCCGGAGCCGAGCTACGGTCACGGCGACGGTGTTTTCGTCGATATATTCGTCCGTACCCCACACGCGGTCTATGAGCTGTTGCTTGGAGAATATCCTGTCGGCGTCCAGAGTGAGCGCGTCGAGCAGTTTGAATTCCTTGTTCGAGAGGTTGAGGAGCTTGCCCGAAACGCGCGCTTCGAAGCGTTCGGGAGATATCGTCAGGTTCTCGTATCTGCGTTCGGCGTCGTTAGTCGGTTTCTTGTTGAAATCGTAATATCTTCTCAACTGCGCGTTTACGCGCATCACCGCTTCTTTGAAAGAGAAGGGCTTGGTGATATAGTCGTCCGCGCCGAGCTCGAAAAGTTTGAGTTTGTCCTCTTCCGCTTCGCGCGCCGAAGTAACGATGATGGGCGAATTAAGGAATCCGCGCACCGTACGGCATACTTCGTAACCGTCTTTCACCGGCATCATTATGTCCAGCAATATGAGATCCGGGCGCATTTTCGCCGCCATGTCTATCGCCTGCGCGCCGTCGAACGCCTGATATACGACGTGTCCCGCTTTGATGAGATAATTCCGCATCATGTCGGAAAGTTCGGTATTGTCTTCCGCTATCAGTATTTTTCTTTGCATTGTTTTTCTCCTCAACGCTTTATGCTTGCTGTGTGAATGTTTATATTATAACCGCGTTGCGCCCGTATGGCAACCCTCATTCGCTTTTGTCGGCAAAGTACTTTTCGTAGGACTTCCTGCAATATGCGCCGATGACCGCTTCTTCGGGGTCGGCGTCGAAATTATAGGCGCCGTTCACTTTGATGGGATTGAGAAGCCCGGTCGTTATGGCGTCCGCGGGACAACCGAAGGCGCAACGCGCGCAGCCTATGCAATTACCGCCGAAACGGAATTTACCGTTCTCGAATTCGATGTTTCCGACGGGACAGCCGCGGACGCACTTCATACAGCCGATACATTTATCCTTATTTACTTTATACAATCTGCCGTTGAGTCGCATTCCGGGGCGCTCTATCTTACAGAGTACGGTCATGATGCGGGCGCGCAGGGGATATTCGAGAGGGGCGACCGTGCCTAACAATACGGCTTGCGCGTCTTTAGGTATGCGCGCTTTCGCGGTGGCGAGCATCTTTGCCGCCATTGCGTCGCTGTGACGGTAGACCATATTGTAAGGCATAACGTAATGGCGTTCTCCTATGAAACGGTAGCCTTTGCTTTCCGCGATACGGCTCAATTCCAAAGAGGAAGCGTCGTTCAGTCGGAGCGGCTCTCCGGACGTCTTGAGGGCGAAAAGGGGCTTTCCGTTGCCGCAAGGAAGCTTCTTTGCAAAATCCGTGACTATCTCCGGAGTATTGAAGCCGTGTACGGGATAGGCAATGCCTATTGCGTCGTATCCGTCCGTCACGGGTGCATCGCAAGCGACTATGTCGCGTATTTCCGCTTTTGCTCCGCACTCTTCGAGAGCTTCCGCGAAAAGCTTGGTTATCTTTTTAGTGTTTCCAGTGCCGGAAAAATAATAGATCATCATATTTTGCATAACGCACCGTCCTTCAAGCGGAAACCAACCGCTTTATCGTCCTTGTAGTAATAGATACCGTTCTCGCCGCGAGCGTGAGAGTCGTACCACACCTGTGCGAAGAAAGGAATGCTTTTTGCCAGTATATCGAATTTCCAGGGTTCCGGTTGGCAACATTCGGGGCACCAGTGACCCGCTTTCAATACGGTATAAGGGGAAGCTTCGAAGCGGTGACCGTCGTGACACTCCCATAAAAGTTTGGTGTACAGATCGCCTTTCGTCATGCTTTCGGAAAGGCACTTGCCGCCGCGGTAGGAAGCCGCGGAACGCATGTCGTCGATATCGAGTTCGGAGTCGGGTTTCGTCTCGTCGTAGCCGTGGTCGAGAAGGTAGCCGTGAGTGCGGGCGTAGTCGTCGTCGCGCAGTGCGTCGTAGTCTATCTCGCCGTCGGCGAGCCTGCCTTTGCTGAGCAGGGGGTATTCGTCCCAGCTTACCGGACAAAGATCTATATTGTCGGTGCTTCCGAACGCCGCCGCGACTTTCGCCGCTTCGTGAGACATAACCCAGCGCATCGGGGCGTTGGAGTCGCCGAGCAACCTTTCTATCGCCAGTTTTTTGATAAGTCCGGAAGGAAGGAATTTAGCCACCGCGTAGACGGGATGAGCTTTAGCGACTATCTCCCAGTAGTCCTCTACGGTCTGAGTGCGGAAATGGAAATAATCTTCGAGCACCTGCGAGTCGCTAAACCATACTCCGTGGAAATTGCGCGGGCAGTTCCATACCGGTTCGAGAAAGCTCTCCGCCGACCCGCCGATAATGGCGAAGCCGCCGTCGAAGGTGTCGTAACCCGTTCTTCTGTTTATCTTGCCGCCGCCTATGTTATATACGCGTTTCCAGAATCCGGGGGCTTTTCCGTCCGAGTCGTATTCTATGAGGTTGCGGATC
>JADINF010000179.1 GCA_017694145.1 Candidatus Stercoripulliclostridium pullicola | reverse complement strand
TCGCCTTCTTTCAATTCCTTGGACGGCTTCGCAGGCTTGCCGTTCACGCTCACGCGTTCGAGATCGCACGCTTCGTTCGCGACCGTGCGCCTTTTGATTATTCTCGATACTTTCAGAAATTTGTCCAGTCTCATACGCACATTATAGCACACGCTCGCTCCATACGCTATTATATATTAAAATTTAATTATATTAAATTTATTATATAAAACGCTTGACAACTCTCCCTTCGGGATGATAAACTGCTAATCTGTACGATTATAATGGATTTATATACGCCGTAAGCTTTTAAGCGTGTCGGATTTTCCGTTATTTGAGTACAAAATGGACAAAAATCGACAGCTTTAACGGTTTTTTGCCCACAACATGCAGCAAATAAACGCACAGGCGCAAGCCAACGTACAATTTTTTTACAAGGAGCGTTAAAATGTCTCAAAGAATCCACAAAATCAAGCGTGGGAATGTCGAAAGATGGTCTTTCAGCAAAATCAAAGATATCTTAGACATTCCCTATCTTATTGAGGTGCAGAAGAACTCTTACGACGCCTTCGTGAATCAGGGCATCCGCGAAGTACTCGACGACTTCTCCCCGATCACGGACTTCGGCAACAAGATAGAGCTGGAGTTCCTCGAGCATAACCTTAAAGGGGAGTGCAAGTATTCCGCGAAAGAGTGCAAGAACCACGACGCAACGTACACCATTCCGTTGAGGGTCAAGGTTCGTTTGACGGTAAGAGACACCGGCAAAATAATCGATTCCGAAGTATTCATGGGCGAATTCCCGAAGATGACCGAGAACGGCACGTTCATCATCAACGGCGCGGAGCGCGTTGTGGTCAGCCAGCTCGTGAGGAGCCCCGGCGTCTACACCGCCAAAGGCGTCGCCGACAAGAACGGCATACTGCGTTACGAAACTACGGTCATTCCTTCCCGCGGCGCGTGGCTCGAATTCATACAGGATTCGGCGGGCACGCTTTCCGTCCGCGTAGACCGTCAGCGCAAGATTTCCGCGACTCTGTTGCTTCGCGCTCTCGGCTACGGCACCACCGAGGAGATCCTCGAGATATTCGGCAACGACGACATGATCGTCCGTTCCTGCGAGAAGGACGGCGACGTTCAGACCGTCGAAGCGGCGAAAGTGGACGTTTACCGCAAGCTTAAACCCGGCGAAGTGCCCACCGCCAACGCAGTGGATTCCCATTTGAGCAACCTTTTCTTCGACACGAGGCGTTACGACCTCAGCACAGTCGGCAGGTATAAATTCAACAAACATCTTTCGCTTGCCAACCGCATAACCGAGCAGGTCGCCGGCAAAGATATCGTTATCGACGGCGAAATAGTCGTCAAAGAGGGCGACACCATCACCGAAGAGCAGGCGATATACATTCAGAATTCCGGTCTGAACGAAGTATGGCTCAAGAATATCGAGGATATGGAGAAGCTTCCTCCCGTCAAGGTCATCGGTAACAATACCGTGGATCTCAAGGGATACGTCGACTGCGATCCTCGCGAGCTCGGCATAACCGAGAAGGTTTATTATCCCAACCTTCTGCCGCTCATCGAAAGCGCGGCGGGCGACATGGAAAAGCTCAAGGCGGCGATCAAAGCAAACGTCGACACCCTCGTGCTCAAGCACATTTCGGTAGACGACATCATCGCCACGATGAACTATAACGTCAATATGCGTTTCTACAATAAGGAACTGCGTATCGGATTCCACAGCCCCGACAATATCGACCACCTCTCGAACCGCAGAGTGCGTTCGGTAGGCGAACTTCTCCAGAACCAGTTCCGTATCGGTATGGCTCGTCTGGAGCGCGTCGTGCGCGAGAGAATGATGGCGCAGGATCCCAACGAGGCTACTCCCACGTCGCTCATCAACATTCGTCCCGTGTCGAGCGCGATAAGAGAATTCTTCGGCTCCTCCCAGCTTTCGCAGTTCATGGATCAGCCCAACCCCATAGCGGAGCTCACGCATAAGAGAAAGCTCTCCGCTCTGGGACCCGGAGGTCTCAACAGGGAGCGCGCGGGATTCGAAGTCCGCGACGTTCACCACTCGCACTACGGCAGAATGTGCCCGATCGAGACGCCCGAAGGACAGAACATCGGTCTGATCACTTCCCTGAGCTCCTACGCTAAAGTCAACGAATACGGATTTATCGAAGCTCCTTACCGTAAAGTCGACAAAGCCACCGGAAAGGTCACCGACGAGGTCAGATACCTCGCCGCCGACGAAGAAGACAAGTACGTTATCGCGCAGGCGAACGAACCCCTCGACGAGGAAGGGCGTTTCGTCAATAAGCGCGTTACCTGCCGTTACCGCGATCTCATCAAAGAGTACGAGAGCGACAGAGTAGATTACATGGACGTTTCGCCTCAACAATTGGTATCCATAGCTACGTCGCTGATACCCTTCCTCGAAAACGACGACGCGAACCGCGCGTTGATGGGCTCGAACATGCAACGTCAGGCGGTGCCGCTGCTCCGTCCCGAAGCTCCTATCGTGGGCACGGGCATGGAATACAGAGTGGCTCACGACTCCGGCGTTTGCACGCTTGCCAAGGAAGACGGCGTGGTCACTTACGTGAGCGCCGACAGGATCGACGTCAAGGATTCCGACGGTATCGTCCACACTTACGAACTTCAGAAATTCGTCCGCAGCAACCAGGGCACCTGCATCAACCAGAAGCCCGTCGTGCATAAGGGCGACGTCGTGAAAGTAGGCGATACTCTCGCCGACGGTCCTTCGACAGAGAACGGCGAGCTCGCGCTCGGCAGAAACATTCTCATCGGCTTCATGACCTGGGAAGGTTACAACTATGAAGACGCTATCCTTATTTCCGAAGAACTCGTCAAGAAGGACGTATTCACTTCTATCCATATAGAAGAATACGAACTGGAATGCCGCGACACCCGTCTCGGCGAAGAGCAGATCACCCGCGACATACCCAACGTCAGCGAAGATCTCCTCAAGAACCTCGACGAGAACGGTATCGTAATGATAGGCGCGGAAGTACATTCCGGCGATTACCTCGTCGGTAAAGTCACCCCGAAGGGCGAGACCGAACTCACTCCCGAAGAAAGACTGCTCCGCGCGATATTCGGCGAGAAGGCGAGAGAGGTCCGCGACGTTTCCCTTAAAGTCCCCAACGGCGAAGGCGGCACCGTCGTAGACGTCAAGATATTCACCCGCGCCAACAAGGACGAGCTCAACCCCGGCGTCAACATGATGGTCAGGGTTTACATCGCCCAGAAGAGAAAGATCGGCGTGGGTGACAAGATGGCGGGACGCCACGGTAACAAAGGCGTTATCTCCCGCGTGCTCCCGAAAGAGGACATGCCCTTCCTTGCGGACGGCACTCCTTTACAGATAGTGCTCAATCCTCTCGGCGTTCCGAGCCGTATGAATATCGGTCAGGTGCTCGAAGTCCACTTGGGACTCGTTGCCAATATGCTCGGCATGAAAGTGGCTACTCCCGTTTTCGACGGCGCGACAGAGCTCGATATTCAGGAGATGTTCCGCGAGAACAAGCTTCCCGAACACGGCAAACTTACCGTCTACGACGGCAGAACGGGCGAGAAATTCGAGAACCCCGTCACCGTGGGCTATATGTATATGCTCAAGCTCATCCACCTCGTCGACGATAAGATCCACGCCCGTTCGGTAGGACCGTATTCGCTCGTAACGCAACAGCCTCTCGGCGGCAAAGCGCAGTTCGGCGGACAGCGTTTCGGCGAAATGGAAGTGTGGGCGCTCGAAGCGTACGGCGCGGCGAATATCCTTCAGGAAATGCTCACGGTGAAGTCCGACGACGTCATGGGCAGACAAAAGATATTCGACTCCATAATCAAGTCCAACGTTACGGCGGAGCCCGGTCTTCCCGAAGCGTTCAAAGTTCTTAAGAAGGAGATGCAGTCGCTGTGTCTCGATATGAAACTCCTCACCGACACCAACGCCGAAGTGGAGCTTTCCGAGCTTGACGACGATCTTCCCGCTTACGAACCGGTCATTCAGAGACCTACCGGCGACGAAGACTTCAAGGATATGTCGCTCGACCTTATCGGCGACAAGGGCGGCTCGCTCTTCGAGGACGAAGGCGGCGACGAAGACATCGCGGGATTGTTTGCGGATCTTACCGAAGGTAACGGCGGCAATTCCGATATTCCCTCGGGAAGCGCTCTCGACAGCATATTCGACGACGACGATGACGAACCTTTAGGCGGCGATTCGATATCCGATTTCACCGACGCGGGTTATCTCGACGGCGAAGATCTGCTCAAAAGCGAATTCGAAGGCGACGACGAGGAATAGGAGGTAGAAAGATGATAGAGATCAACAGTTTCGACGCAATGCAGATTTCTCTCGCTTCTCCCGAGAAGATCAGAGAGTGGTCACACGGCGAGGTCACCAAACCCGAAACAATCAACTACAGAACGCAGAAACCCGAAAAGGACGGTCTTTTCTGCGAAAAAATATTCGGACCCACGAAGGATTACGAGTGCCATTGCGGCAAGTACAAGAGGGTGCGTTATAAAGGCATCGTCTGCGACAAGTGCGGCGTCGAAGTCACCAAGTCGAAAGTCCGTCGCGAAAGAATGGGTCACGTCGAGCTTGCTTCTCCCGTGGCGCATATCTGGTATTTCCGCGGCGTTCCGAGCCGTATCAGCACCATACTCAATATGAGTCCGAAGCAGGTCGAGCAGGTCATATACTACGCGGCGTTCGTAGTGCTCGATCCGGGCGAAACGCACTTCTTCAAGAAACAGGTCATCAAAGACGACGAGTACCGCGAAGCTCTCGAGCAATACGGTCCCAACGCTTTCAAAGTGGGTATGGGCGCCGAGGCGTTCAAGATCCTTCTCCGCGAGATAGATCTAGAAGCGGAGAGCGCGGAACTCAAAGAGATAGTCGCCAATTCCACCGGCAACAAGCAGCAGAAAGCGGCTAAACGTCTGGATATAGTGGAGGCATTCCGCACTTCAGGCAACCGTCCCGAATGGATGGTGCTCGACGTGCTTCCCGTCATTCCTCCCGATCTGCGTCCTATGGTACAGCTCGACGGCGGCAGATTCGCGACAAGCGACCTGAACGACCTCTACCGCAGAGTCATCAACAGGAACAACCGTCTGAAGAAGATGATGGAATCGGGCGCTCCCGACATCGTCGTCCGTAACGAGAAGAGAATGCTTCAGGAAGCGGTAGACGCCCTTATCGACAACGGTAAGCACGGCAAAGCCGTCACCGGCCCCGGCAACAGGAATCTTAAATCCCTTTCCGACATGCTTCGCGGTAAGCAGGGACGTTTCCGTCAGAACCTGCTCGGCAAGCGCGTGGACTATTCCGGACGTTCCGTTATAGTCGTAGGACCGGAACTCAAGCTTTATCAGTGCGGTCTTCCGAAGGAAATGGCGCTCGAACTCTTCAAGCCCTTCGTGTTCCGTAAGCTCGTCGAAATGGGCATCAGCCAGAACATCAAGAGCGCGAAGAGGGCTGTCGAGAGAGTGAAGCCCCAGGTATGGGACATTCTCGAAGACGTCATCAAGGATCATCCCGTGCTTCTGAACCGCGCGCCTACCCTTCACAGACTGGGCATTCAGGCTTTCGAGCCCGTGCTCGTTGAAGGCAGAGCCATCAAGCTTCACCCGCTCGTATGTTCGGCGTTTAACGCGGACTTCGACGGCGACCAGATGCCCGTGCACGTACCTCTGTCGATAGCGGCGCAGGTGGAGGCGAGATTCCTTATGCTTTCCACCAACAATATCCTCAAGCTCAGCGACGGTAAACCTATCGTTTCGCCGACGCAGGATATGGTCATCGGCTCCTACTACCTCACGCAGGAGAAGCCCGGCGCCAAAGGCGAAGGCAGATACTTTACCTCTCCCGACGAAGCGAAAATGGCTTATCAGGTGGGCGACATCGACCTTCAGGCGCGTATCAACGTCCGCGTGAAGAAAGAGATAGACGGAATGGTCTATAAAGAGATACTGCCCATCACCACCGGCAAGATCATCTTCAACGAAGCTATCCCGCAGACTCTCGGTTTCGTCGAAAGGAAGGAGCCGCGCGACGCTTTGAAATTCGAAATAGACTTCCTCGTAGGCAAGAAACAGCTTTCGCAGATAGTCGAAAGGTGCTTCAAACAGCAGGGAGCTACCGCCGTATCGATGGTGCTCGACAAGATCAAAGCGCTCGGATTCAAATATTCCACGCTCGGCGCGATCACCACTTCGGTGTTCGACATGCAGATCCCCGGCAGTAAGCAGGAGATCCTCGACAAAGCCGAGAAAGAAGTTCTCGCCATCGAGAGGCGTTTCGAACGCGGCTTGATGACCGAGAACGAAAGATACGAAGAGACCGTCAACGTCTGGGCGAAAGCGACCAAGGACGTCGCGGACAACCTCGAGGAGAACTTCAAGAAATTCGACAAATTCAATCCTATATGGATGATGGCGGATTCGGGAGCCCGCGGTTCGATGCAACAGATCAAACAGCTTTCCGGTATGCGCGGACTGATGAACGATCCTACCGGTAAAGTCATAGAGATCCCCGTCAAATCCTCCTTCCGCGAAGGACTGAGCGTTCTCGAATACTTCATTTCTTCGCACGGCGCCAGAAAGGGCGGCGCGGATACCGCGCTCAAGACCGCCGACTCCGGTTATCTTACGAGAAGGCTCGTCGACGTGGCGCACGACGTCATCGTCAAGGAAGAAGATTGCGGCGACACGCGCGGCTTCACCGTAACCCCCGTTAAGGATTCCGCAGGTGCGGTTATAGAAACCCTTAAAGAGAGAATTGCGGGACGCTTCAGCATCGACGCGATCACCGATCCCGCTACCGGCGAAGTGCTCGTCGAGGCGGATACGCTCATTTCCGAGGACGACGCGGCGCGTATCGAGAAGGCGGGCATCACTTCCGTCAAGATCCGTTCGGTACTCACCTGCAAAGCGAAACAGGGAATATGCGCGAAGTGCTACGGCGCGAATATGTCGAGCTGGAGAAAGGTCAAAGTCGGCGAAGCCGTCGGTATCATAGCGGCGCAGTCGATAGGCGAACCCGGAACACAGCTCACGATGAGAACCTTCCACACCGGCGGTATAGCGACCAACGCCGACATAACTCAGGGTCTTCCGAGAGTCGAAGAGCTTTTCGAAGCTCGCGACCCGAAAGGTAAAGCCGTCGTTTCCACTATAAGCGGTCAGGTGACGGTAGAGGATCTCAAGGACTCCGCGATGAAGCTCATCAAAGTGAACAACGGCGAGTCCGTTGCGGAATTCAAGATCCCGTCCGCCGCGAAACTGCTCGTCAAGACGGGCGACAGGATAGAAGCGGGCGATCCGTTCATGGCGGGAAGCATTTATCCGCAGGATACTTTGAGAACGAAGGGCGTGCAGGGCGTACAAGAGTCCATGATACGCGAAGTGCAGTCGGCATACCGCAGCAACGGCGTTAACATTCAGGACAAGCACATCGAAGTCATCGTTCGTCAGATGCTCCGTAAGGTAAGGATCACCGAGCCCAACGACACCGGCTTCCTGCTCAACGAGGTCGTCGATCTCAATAAGATGGAAGAGGAGAACGAGCGCGTACTCGAAGAAGGCGGCACCCCCGCGAGCGCGAAGCGCATACTTCTCGGTATCACGAAGTCCTCGCTCGCTACCGAATCCTTCCTCTCGGCGGCTTCCTTCCAGGAAACCACGAGAGTGCTCGTCGACGCCGCCATTCGCAGTAAGGTCGATCACTTTGTGGGACTTAAAGAGAACGTCATCATAGGTAAGCTCATCCCTGCGGGAACGGGAATGAAGCTCTACCGCAACGTTACTCTGGAGAATACCGCGGACGATAACGGACCGGACGACGGAATGGACGAAAAACCGTTGCTCCTGGACGATTACGACGATTCCGATCTTATCGGAACGGAAACTGCGGACGCGGACGCCGAATAATATAATAATAAAAACGGATGCGGGGCGGTGGTCGCCCCGTATTCGCGGGAGGCACAATGAAAAGACTTTTTACTTCGGAATCGGTGACCGAAGGTCATCCCGATAAAGTTTGCGACCAGATATCCGACGCGGTACTGGACGCCATGCTTAAGCTCGATCCCAACTGCCGGGTGGCGTGCGAAACGACAGCCACGACGGGGCAGGTATTCGTTATGGGCGAAATAACTTTGCACAACGGATATGCCGACATACCGGGGATAGTGCGCGAAACCGTCAAAAGGATAGGATACGACAAACCCGAACTGGGATTCGACTACAGATCCTGCGCCATCAACGTGGCGATAGACGAACAGTCCCCCGATATCGCGATGGGCGTGGACAACAGTATCGAACACCGCGTAAGCGGCTCCGAATACGACGAGATAGGCGCGGGCGATCAGGGAATGATGTTCGGATACGCCACCGACGAAACGGAGAGTTATCTTCCGATGCCGCTCGATCTTTCGCATAAGCTTTGCAAGAAGCTTGCGGACGTAAGGAAAGAGGGGATACTCGGGTATCTCCGTCCCGACGGCAAAGCGCAGGTCACCGTCGAGTACGACGACGATAAGGTCACGGGCGTGAAAGCGGTAGTCGTTTCCACACAGCACAGCCCCGACGTGGATATCGAGAAACTGCGCGCGGACGTAAAGCGCGAAGTCATCGACAAGGTCATACCCGCTTCCCTCGTGAACGAGGACACAAAGTACTACATAAATCCCACGGGAAGATTCGTCGTAGGCGGACCCGCCGGTGACTCCGGGCTTACCGGAAGGAAGATAATAGTGGATACCTACGGCGGCGCGTGCGGACACGGCGGCGGCTGTTTCAGCGGTAAAGATCCCACGAAGGTAGACAGGAGCGCCACGTATTACGCGAGATACGTAGCGAAAAACATAGTGGCGGCGGGGCTCGCGTCGAAATGCGAATTGCAGGTAGCTTACGCAATCGGCAAGGCGCAACCGGTATCGGTAGCCGTCAATACCTTCGGTACGGGCAAGATCCCCGACGATAAGCTTGTGGAGATCGTAAAAAAGATTTTCGATTTCCGTCCGAAAGCGATAATCGACGCGCTCGACCTTCAGCGCCCGATATACGAGGACACCGCGGCATACGGGCATTTCGGTAAACCCGGATACAGCTGGGAAAAGACCGATAAGGTGGACGAACTCAGAAAAGCGGCGGGGCTTGAATAAACGAAATTCCGCGTAAGGATAACCATAAACCGAGAAACGGCTTCCCGAAAAGGGAAGCCGTAATTTATACGATATCGTTTACGACGGCACGAACGGTATTATCCGTGCCGACCTTCTATAGCGCGGGATCGGCGTCGAGGTCGAGTTTTGCGGGCATCGCTCCCGCGCGGATCTCCTCGTAAGCGCAAACTCCTATCATTGCCGCGTTGTCGGTGCAAAGCTTTTTCGGAGGAAGCAGTACCCGCGCGCCCACGGCTTCGCCCGCTTTTACGAGCCCCTCGCGGAGCGCGGTATTCGCGCCTACTCCGCCCGCGAGCGTGATCGTCTTTATTCCCGTGCGGCGCACCGCTTCCACGGTGTGGTCGATGAGTACGCCGACCGCTTCTTTCTGAAAACTTGCCGCGAGATCCGCGGCGTTTATTTCCTCACCGCGCGCTTTGGCGTTCGATACGAGATTTATGACGGCTGTCTTTAGTCCGCTGTACGAGAAATTGAGGTGATTTTCGCCTTTATACGCCCTGGGAAGCGCGTAAACCGCTTTACCTTCCTTCGCCTTTTTTTCTATTTCCGGACCGCCGGGGTAGGGGAGCCCCAGAACGCGCGCCACTTTGTCGAAGGCTTCGCCCACCGCGTCGTCCCGTGTTTCTCCGAGCACGGTCATATCGTCGGTAGCGTTTACTTCTAGAATATAGGTGTGCCCGCCGCTCGCCAGTAAGCATATATACGGCGGTTCGAGTTCCGGCGCGGATATGTAATTCGCCGCCATGTGCCCTTTGATATGGTTGACGGCGATGAGCGGCACTTCGAGAGAATAAGCGAGCGATTTCGCGTAGCTCACGCC
>JADINF010000025.1 GCA_017694145.1 Candidatus Stercoripulliclostridium pullicola | reverse complement strand
ACGCTGAACAGGCTTATAAACCGCGACATAGCTTCGGGCACGGAAGTGCGTTATTACCCCAGCGGAACGCTCAACGAAGCCGCGGACAAGCGCGCAAGACGCAAAAGAACGATCTCCGCGGTGGGCTCCGCCGAAGGAAGATTATTTACTTACGTGCTCGCGGCGGGCACTTTCACCCCTTTGGGATACGTGGTGGATTTCAAAAAGAAACAGCGTTTCAAAGCGCTCGCGTATATCGCGAGGGTCGTCAAAGAATATAAAGTGAACCGTATGCCCGCTAAGTTAGTCGCGGACGGCAAAAAATACGAAGGCGTGTATACGCTTATAATGATAATAAATTCGCCGCGCTGTTTCGGCTTCCGTTTCAACCGCATGTACCGCGACGGCGGTCCGATGTGCCTTCTGACCATACGCGCGCCGAAAACGACGGGCTTTTTCGGCAAAGTAGCAATTTTCTTCCCCTTCTTCCGCACCTTCTTCATGGGCTTCGGGAAGCCGCATTTCGGAAAGACAGTTACCTTCACCCCTTTCAACAAACTCGACGTGGAACTAGCGGAAGACGTGGTTTTCTGCGCCGACGGCGAAGCCGTAGACGATCTCAATCGTCATTTCACGGTCAAAGTAACGGAGCTGAATTACAAGCTGAAAGTGGCCGGTTCGCGAAGAGGCTGATACTTCCCGCGCGATTACGCCGATAAGAATTCCCGCGATATGAAAACGCCCCTTCGTAAGGGGCGTTCCGTTTGCTTTAACGTTTATTCGATTCGTATCCTCGGCTACCGTTCCTCTCTGAAATAGGATAATCCGAGGGAGGCGGGCGGCTGGGATTCTCTGCGGTTCACGATACTGGTTATGATGAGCACAATAACGGTGGCGACGTACGGTACCATCTTGATGATCTCTTTGATCGAGAAGCTCACGCCGATGTAGCTGGGCATTATGTAGAGCGCGCCGAAAAGTATCGAGCCGAGGATGCCCCAGTTGGGCTTCCACACCGAGAAGATGACGAGCGCCACGGCGAGCCAGCCCATCGCGTCTATCGAATATTCCCAGTTACCGTTGAGGTAATCCATTATGTAATAGAGTCCGCCGAGTCCGGAAATCGCGGAGCCCGTGAGCACAGCCGTATACTTATACGCGGTGACGTTGATGCCCGCGGCGTCCGCGGTGGCGGGATTTTCGCCTATCGCGGTAAGATTGAGTCCGCCGCGCGTTTTCTTCAGTATGAACGCCACTACGAGCGCGAGCGCTATCGCCGTATAGACAAGTACGCCGTGCGAAAGGAATAGCATACTGAACCAGTCAGTGCCGGTTGAAATGGGATCTCTGAAACAATTAGAAAGATAGACAAAACCGGTTCGGTTGATATAATTGATAAAGAAATTGGTTACGCCCGCGCCGAAGGTGGTGATCGCAAGTCCCGTAACGTTCTGATTACATCTCAGCGTTATCGTAAGGAAGCCGTAGATAGCGCCTCCGAATCCCGCAAACAGCATCGCGAACAATATACCGAAAATAATGGCGGGAAAAGCTTGTATGCCGCCGATACCGACCAAACTAAGATACAGCCTTTCCCCCATGCAGCCGCCGAGCGCGCCGAGGCACATGATGCCGGGGGTGCCGAGGTTAAGGTGACCGGACTTCTCGGTGATAGTTTCGCCCGTCGAGCCGAAAAGGAATATCGTTGAAAAACCGATTGCGCTTTTGAGGAAAGTCAACATGCTTATTTACCTCCCTTCTTTCTGAATACGACGCGGTAGTTCACGAAGAACTCCGAAGCAATTATTAAAAGGAAGAATATACCGACGACGATATCCACGAACGCGCTCGAAGCGCCCAGGCGCATCGAATTCGCCGCCTGCGCCGCGCCGCGCTCGAGGAATACGACGAGGAGCGTCACGAATATCATCACTATAGGATTGAACTGCGCGAGCCACGATACGAGGATCGCCGTGAATCCTCTGCCGCCCACAAGGTCGGCGTTTACGGTGGGAGTAGTGGAACCGCCGACGAGGAGGAAGCCCGCGAAGCCGCACAGAACGCCGGAGAATATCATCGTCCTGATGATGACTTTCCTGACGTTTATGCCGATATATTTCGCGGTGTTGACGCTCTCTCCCACGACTTCGAGTTCGTACCCGTGCTTTGCGTATTTAAGGTATATGAACATTATCACGGTCACGATAGTGACGAAGACGACGTTCTGGATATATTCGAGACCGAAGATACCGTCGAAACTGCCGTGATCGAGAACGCCCAGAACAGCCGAGCCGTCGGTAGCCCAGGCGTTGACGGCAAACAGCACGAGGTGGGTGGCTATGTAGTTCATCATCAGCGTGAAAAGCGTCTCGTTGGTGCCGAAATACGCTTTGAATATCGCGGGAATGACGCCCCACACCGCTCCCGCGAGTATGCTTGCGGCGAACATTATAAGTATAAGCACGGGTTCGGCGACTTTACCGCCGAGATACCATATCACGGTGACCGAGGCGAGCGCCGCTATAAGCGTCTGCCCCTCCGCGCCGATATTCCAGAATTTCATCTTGAACGCGGGAGTCACCGCGAGCGAGATGCACATCAGTATCGCCCAGTTCTGGAAAAGCACCTGTATGCGCCACGTCGTACCGAGCGCTCCCGTGAACAGATAATTATAGAAATCGCCGAACTTGCCGAAATCTGTAAGGAAGGCGCTCACAAGCCCCGCTATCAGAAGCGATCCGGCGAGCGCAACCACACGCACGAGCCACTTCTTCCAGGCGGCTATATCCGTCCTTTTGGAAATATGGAACAAAGGCTCTCTTTCTTTTTTCGTATTCGCAACCATTCTACGCCTCCTTTTTCCCGCCGCTCTTGCGATCGGCACGAGACGCGCGCTTCACTGCGCCCGAGTTTTTCTTTTTGCTTTTCGCGGGCTTCGCTTTCGCTTCCGCTTTTTCGCCCTTTTCGGGAGCGAAATCGGCTTCCGGCAAGCTTACGGCGCTCTCCGTTTCCGCGTCCGCTACGCTTCCCGCATTTCCCGCGTTTACCGCGCCCTCTTCCGCAACCGGGATTTCCGATACTTCTTCTTTAACGGCGGGGGTGACTTCCTTTTTTACGGGCATTTGCCTTACCTTCGCTTCCCCCTTCTTCTCGGTGAAATAGGGAGTGCGGCTGTTGCGCACGCTTCTCATAAGCTCTTTTACACGCTCGGCGGTTTCCTCGCTTACGGGTTCAACGTTCGCGGCGTCTTCCTTAACGCTTTCGCTTCCGCACGTTTCTTCCGTCGGTTCGGAATTTACGCATTCGCTTTCGTTTACATCGATTTCGGCTACCGTTTTGTCGTCTACGGCAACCTCTATGTCGGCTTTTGTTTCGGTTTTACCGATTGCCGAATGTTCGCCGTTCGCCGAATGGGCGGTCATCAGAAGTCCTATCTCTTCTTTCGTTACGTTTCTGCCGTCGACAATGCCGCTGACCTTACCGGCGCACAGAACGAGTATTCTGTCGCAAAGGTCTATGAGAACGTCGAGGTCTTCGCCCACGTAGATAACGGCTACCCCTTTCTTCTTCTGTTCGTTCAGAAGATTATATATCGTGTAAGAACTGTTGATGTCGAGCCCGCGCACCGGATACGCCGCCATGAGCACCGTAGGCGCCGCCGCTATCTCGCGCCCTACGAGCACCTTCTGCACGTTGCCGCCCGAGAGCCTTCTCACCGGCGTATGCGACGAAGGGGTGACCACTTCAAGCTCCTCTATTATCTCGTCCGCAAGATGCTTGGGGTTCTTTCTGTCGAGGAACATAAGCGGTCCCTTGCTGTAGGAGCGGAGCATCATATTGTCGATGATGTCCATATTGCCGACGAGTCCCATTCCGAGCCTGTCCTCGGGAACGAAAGAAAGTCTGACGCCGAGATCGCGTATCTCCATGGGAGTCTTTTTCTTGAGGTCCACTTCGGCGTCGTTTTTATAGGGATCGAAATAGAGTATGTCGCCCCCTTCGGTCTTCTGTAAGCCCGCTATCGCTTCGAGCAACTCTCTCTGCCCGCTTCCAGCGATACCCGCGATACCGAGTATCTCTCCCGAACGCGCGGTAAACGACACGTTGTCGAGCGCTTTCACCCCTTCGCGGTTCACTACCGTGAGCTCTTTGACCGCGAGACGGTCCACGCTGTCTACGGGGACGGAACGCTCGATATTGAGATCCACTTTCTTGCCCACCATCATTTCTGTGAGCTCTTTTTCGTTGGTTTCGGCGGTATTGACGGTCGCGACGTGCTCCCCTTTACGGAGCACCGCCACCCTGTCGGATATCGCCATGACTTCGTTAAGTTTGTGGGTTATTATTATCAAAGACTTGCCGTCCGCTTTCATCGCGCGCATGACGTCGAAAAGCTTTTCCGTTTCCTGCGGCGTCAGCACCGCCGTCGGCTCGTCTAGAATGAGGATATCCGCTCCTCTGTATAAAACCTTTATGATCTCGACAGTCTGCTTCTCGCTCACGGACATGTCGTATATTTTCTTTTTAAGGTCTACCTCGAATCCGTATTTGTCGGCTATAGCCTGTATGGCTTTACCGCGGTTACGGGCAAGGTAATTGAATTTTATCCTTCTCCCGAGCCTTAAGAAAGGAAGCGCCGCGACGTTCTTGCCTTCCGCTTTCATCGCCGCTTTTTCCTCTTTGTACGGGAGCTCTTTCAGCTTTTCTCCGAGGATTATGTTGTCCACTCCGGAGAAAATATCCACCAGTTTGAAGTGCTGGTGCACCATACCTATTTTATAATGGTATGCGTCGCGCGGCGAACGTATCGCGGCGGGCTCGCCGTTCACGAAAATATGCCCCTCGTCGGGATAATAGATGCCGGAAAGCATATTCATAAGCGTGGTCTTTCCGCTTCCGTTCTCCCCGAGAAGGGACAATATCTCTCCGCGGTACACTTCGAGATTGACGTCCTTATTGGCAACGACTTCGCCGAACGTCTTGGTAATGTTTTTAAGTTCAAGGGCTTTTATGTTATCCACATTCGCCTCCGTAGAGCGGCTTCGCCGCCGCTAATAAGCGGTAATGCGGGGAAAATACCCCCGCATTACTCTTATTTGTTTGGTTTGTGATTAGAACTTCTCGTCGAGGAGCGTGATGCCGTCGATCCTGAGATCGAAGTAAGGAGCGGAACGGAATTTGCTCTCGCGGAAGATGCCGTTCTCGATAACTTCGGTATCGGGAGTGTATTTATCGTCGGTATCGACGTCTGCTTTATAGCTCGTTTTGGTTTCGCCGCCAACGGTGAACTTCGAAGTGTCGAACACGTTGAGGGTGCCGTTGGCAAGCTGAGTTCTCGCGGCAACGATAGCCTCGACGGTGCCCGCGGCAGCAGCGCTTCCGAGATTGGTAAGAACTACGGAGCCGTCTTTAATGCTACCGGTATAATCGGCGGCGATAGCTTCGCCCTTAGCTTTCTGAGCGATGATGTACTTGAAGTAAGGTACCCAGTTGATCCTCGAAGAAACGATGAAGGTGTTGGGGCAAGCGCTGTAAGTGCTTCCGTTGTAGGAAACGTTGGGGATACCCGCAACTTCGCAAGCGGAAGGAGCGCCCATGGAGTCGGCGTGCTGGCTTATGAGCTTCGCGCCTCTCGAAATAAGGTTGTTCGCGCCTTCTCTCTCGGCGGCTTCGTCATACCAGGAGCCGGTGAAGGTGACTTCCATCGTTACGTTGGAAACAACCGATTTCGCTCCGAGATAGAAAGAGGTATATCCGGAGATAACTTCTGCATAGGTGAAAGCGCCTACATAACCGATTTTCGCATTCTCGGCGGAGACGTTGCCGTTTTCGTCGCCGTAGAGCTCTTTGAGCTTCATGCCCGCGGCGATACCCGCAAGATATCTGCCTTCATAGATGGAAGCGAACGCGTTGTGGAAGTTCGCAAGACCCGCGGTGTGAGCCATGGTGCCGGTGGCGTGGCAGAATTCGACGTTCGGGAATTCTCTGGCAGCCTTGAGCATATAGGTTTCGTGACCGAAAGAGTCCGCGAATATAACGTCGCAGCCTGCGTCGACGAGTTCGCGTGCGGTGTTGTAGCACTCTTCGCTCTCGTCAATGTTGGTTCTGTACTCGACCTGAGCGTCGGTAAGTCCCATAGCGGCGACCGCTTCTTCGGCGGCGTCTATGAAGTTTTTGTCATAGGTGCTGTTGGCGTCGTGAAGGAAGATGAAGCCGATTTTGAAATCCGCGGGAACGGTCACCGAGGAATAATCGGGGGTTTCTATCGCTTCATACGCGGGAAGGGTGATCTCGCCTTTGGTTTCGTCGTCTTTGCAGGCGGTGAGGGCGAAAACAGCGGTTGCAAGCACTGCTACGGCAAGTATCAGCGCAAGAACTTTGGTGCGTTTCATGTTGTTACCTCCATAAAGTATTTTTTATTTGGTTATGCGATACGGGCTTAGCCGTGTATCTTCTTCGGTATCCTTCGGAAAAAGCAAAATGCCATACGCCGCGCAGGGGTATGGCATTCAGCCGTCTGTTTCTTTACATAAGGATTTAAGGTCGCAGGTCTCCGTAAAAAGTCCGCAGTCGGCTTCTGCCGCAAAACCTGCGATGGAAATGGGCTTAAAGCCCGAATAGTCTTTTACGGATAAAAAATTCACTTCCGACCCCGCACCGCTTACGCGGCTTCCTCCTTGCGTATGCGCTATCGCACAGAATATATACCTATTGTAAAAGGCAAAAACGATATTGTCAAACGAATTACGGGGGTAGCGACAAATTTTACTTTTCCTTTATATGGAAAAGGACTTCCGAAAGAAAAGCTCCCGCTTTCGGGCGGGAGCGCGTCCCGGCTGAAGCGCTTATCTCACGACGTCTGCGGCTTGGGCTCCCGTCGCCTTGACGAGGTCGGAGTAGCTTAATTCTATCTGTATCCCTATCCTGCCGCCGCTGAAAACTACGGAATCGAGTCCCTCCGCGGAAGCGTCTATGACGGTACGGAAAGGCTTTTTCATACCTATCGGGGAACAACCGCCGTGCACGTAGCCCGTAATGGGCAGAAGTTCTTTCTGCGGTATCATCGCGACCGATTTTTCTCTTACGGCAAAAGCCGCTTTCTTGAGGTCGAGCTCGTCCCCTACGGGGATCATGAACACGTAATGCGCCCTGCTCGCGCCCGCGGTAACGAGCGTCTTGAATACCTTACGCGGATCTATCCCGACGAGCGCCGCCACCTCGGTGCCCTGCATCGCCGTCTTGCCGTCGCCGTAACGGTAGATATTATACGCTATCTTCTTCGCGTCCAACATTCTCATCGCGTTTGTTTTGTCTTGCATGTCAGTTAGGATATCCTTTCGCCGCGTATCGGTTTCCCGACTTCGTTTTTTTTGAAATTTTTGCCGCCCTCTGCGGCGTCGGGCGCGCGTTGTTCCAGCTTTATATTACATGAAAGCCCCCGCTCTGTCAACGGGCGGGGGCGCCGTAGCGGACTTATACGTCAATTTTTATATTCTTCGTTCATGAATTGTTGAAGACTCAGCGTTCCTTTGATGACGGCGAGAAACTTGTCGTTGTACTTGTCCACGGTGCTCGACGCAAGCATTATCATCTCCTCGAACAGGTCGTCGCTGAGATTAGTGTCGCTTCCGGTATAGCTGTTGACGAGTCTGAACATCAGTTCGCCGTCCCTTATGTCGTAATCGAAACAGCCTTCCGCAAGTCCGTAGTTGGAGGCGCACACCATAACCGCGGCGTCTATCCTCTTGTCCTCGGGCACGTTGAAAGGCAATACGGAAATGTACGACACCGCTTCCATTTCGGCGTTAATGCGTATTACGAACTTGATCGGCAGATCTTCGCCGCGTATCCCGCTTACGACGGTCAGTTTGTCGTCTTTACGCTCGTACTTCCAGTTGCGGGCGTCCAGCATTCTGCAATACGCTTCGTAAATCTCTTTTGCCCTTTGCATTTTTACTTCGTTTGCCATAATATTTTCCTCCTTACCCTTTAGGGTATTATTTAATTCCGATAAAGGCTCGCGCTCCATATTAGTCCGAAGGCGGTTTCGTACCGACGGGCGTTTCCTTTGCGCCGCACACCGCCCACAATACGTTGCCGAGATCGTACATCACCATGGATTGGTTGAGCTTATCGTAAGACACCAGACAATCGTGCCGGCGCGAGGCTTTGTCTTTGACACTGCTGTACACCCAGCCGTTGGCGAGATGCAACCGTATCCACCTGTCGTGCTCAATTGCCGAGAGTTTCGCGTATAGCCTGCCTATCGGCGCGCCGATTTCGGCTTCGGCAAGTTTTACTTTATACAATTCCTTCAGCATAACGTCGAATTCCGCCGCGCTCTGATTGGAACGTTTGTCCCAGACCGTTCCGCGGATATATTTTTTCAGCGCTTCTTCGTAGAACCTGCCTTGATAATATTTCTCCAGGCAACGCCCGACAAAATCGGTCCCGGACTCCAATATCCTTACGTGTTCGTTCTTATGCTCGGCGAATATTTTGTTCAATATCGTCCTGAGCGAAGTAAGATCCGCGTATTTCTCGACTATTTTATATTCCGTTTCCTTTTTTCCGCTCAACAAAGCAACCGTAGATCTTGCTTTGTTTTTTACCCGGTCGGAGCCGTCGATAATCTTTACGATAGCCCTTTCGAAAGACGTCAGACGGTTGAGCTTGCGTATCTTGTCGTAGATCTTTTTCATGTCGGCGAAATCTTTAAGACTGCTCTCCGCGATGATTTTCACCACTTCTTCGCCTACGGCGTTGCTCTTATCGGGCTTGCCCGCGCGCAAAATGAATGCTTGCCCCTTCGCGATGAATTCGCCCAATTCCTTCTCGTACGCGCTGTTTTTGTCCTCCTGCGACGCCGCTTTCTCGACATTTTTGCGTATATTGCCGAGAACCGAGCCGATCTCTTCGTAAATGTAATTGTAATAACATTCTTTCGACTGACCTGCGATGTTATCGTAAGTATATATGTCTTTGAAGTTACCTACGACTATGACGTAAAACCGCGAATCCAGATCCAATATCTTGCGCCGTTCGTCCCACACGCCGCCTCCTTTGATCAGGCGCACGTTATTGCTTACGTCGGTTATGTTGACGATAAGATATTGCTTTTCCTTGGGCGATCCGCTGCCTGCGCCGGAAAGCTCGCGCCGTTTATATCCGGCATCCTCGTTTATGACGTCCTGAATGAGAGCGTTGGCGATGCGAAGATTGGATTCGTCGTCGCCGGTGGCGACCGTTATGATCTTCGGCACGTAAGGCGTTTTCAACAATCCCAGCGCTTCGTCCACGTTGACTTCCGCAGATCTGCCGCACAGTTCCAACGTGGCGTTTACTTTAGTCAGTATGTCGCGCGTATTAACGCTGTCGCTGCCGGTTTCCCTGTCTATCGTTTCGAAAAACCGATAATCGTCGCAACTTACGTTATGGAAGCGATATATCGCCCGCGGAAGGACTCCCGTAGAAGAACCGGAGGCTCTTTCCTTCTTATCCGTCGAAAGCGCCGCGCCCGCCGCCAGCGGCAAGCCGATGGTTTCGATCTGCTTTTTGCATACGCGGCGGACATCATCGTAGCTTATTTCTTCTTTTTTGAAATAACTTTTAATATTCAGCTTATCGAGCAGTGCGCCAATCTTATTCCATGTCTTCGTCAAACGTTTCTTTACGTACTCGTCGGTAACGTACACGAAATCGGGATGCTCGAATTTGAAAAGTCCGCCCACTCTGTCCGCCTGACTGTCAAATACGTCTATAAGGCATTTGCGCGGCATACCGTCGCTTCCCGTATTTGCGGACTGAACGTACAGCTCCTGAGTGACGGCTTTACCGCGCGAACCGAAGCCCAACGACCACATATAGAGCGGATCGCAATTCCCGGCAATGTCCGCCGCGAACCCGCACTCCGCCAAGCGCTCGAAAGCCTGTTTGCCGATGGCTTCCGACTCGCACCAACAGTTGATGACGAAACTATTGCAGAATTCGTTTCTGAATTCGTTGATAACGGTTGTACGCGCCTCTTCCGTTTTTTTCTTTTCTTCTTCGGTCGCGTTTTCCGCATACGTAGGGAAATTCTTGCACCGTTCGATCCGATGCGCGCAATACTCGTCTATAAGATTTTCGCGCATTTTATCGTAAGCGGCATATTCTATATTGTCTTTGGTAAGCAGGACGTATTCTATGCGCAGTTTATCCGGCTTGACGGTCCTCGTGCGTATGTCGTCGCAAACGGTCTTGATATTTTCCGCTTCGAGCGGAATATGGTTCTCCGCCGCGAAAGCGAATATCACGATACGCTTGTAAAAGTTTTCTTTGTTGTTGTAAAGCCGCCCTTTCCCGCCGAAGCTGAAAATACCGCCCACTCTCGCAGCTATGCTTTTGTCACATGTTTTTTTCTTCTGCCCCAACAAACGGTTCGTCAGCGCGTATGTGTCCTTCTCCGCGCGCGCATCCTGCGCGGCGTCGTTAACCGCCGTATCGCCGCTTTCGCCCTTCGAATAATAACGGTACGTCCGCGCGATGGCTTGGAAGGCTCCGCGCTTGCGTGAGCGACCCGATTTTCTCAGATAAGACCAGTACAGAAATCCGTTCGCCATCGCCTGCTGACAAAGGTCGTTATGACGATCGAAGGCTTCCAGGCGCGGTCCGGCGAACGCTATCTTCGAATTTACGTCGTTGTTTTTTATGTTTTTCGCAAGCGACAACGTTTCTTCGTTAAGGTCGGTGATTATATAGATGTTTTTCTTCGTGCATGCGTCCAGGCTCAGTTTGGAATATAACTCGTAGCTTGCTTTTACCGACACGACGTAGACGGTCACTATGCCCGCATACAGCGAAGTTCCGTAATAGATCGCGAGCTTGATAGGCCGGATAATGCCTTCGTCCGTAGGGCTCACTCCTTCGAACGTCAACCCGCCTATAGCTTTGTA
This sequence comes from Candidatus Stercoripulliclostridium pullicola, assembly GCA_017694145.1. Taxonomy (GTDB): domain Bacteria; phylum Bacillota; class Clostridia; order Christensenellales; family DTU072; genus Stercoripulliclostridium_A; species Stercoripulliclostridium_A pullicola. Next base: position 10,683 of record JADINF010000025.1, on the reverse strand, counting down.
TATCGCGTCGAAAACGGAACTTACCGCGCTCGCGTTTCCTCCCGCCGCGTCGAAAAGTATCCACGCCTTAACGACGATTGCGATAACCAAAGTAATTAATATGGTAACCGTTTCCACGATCATTTTGGCGTGCGCGAAACGTATGCGTGCGCGAGAATATAAACCTATCGTCAAAAGCACCGCCACGCACACCGCCAGCACTCCGTGAAAAATCGCCCATTCCACAGCCATTGTCTTCGGTCCTCCCTTGTTTTATCCCGCGTATGCCGTTTAAGTTATTACTTTATCTTACTTACGATCCTGTAGCCGTTGTCCTTCAGTAGCCAACAGAGATCGTCGGCTATCTGATAATCGTATTTGATAACGTCCGCCTGCGCCTTCGAGCACCCGTTCTTTTCCGCCGTCATATCGCGGTACTGCATAAGCCCGCGATATGTGGTGATATTGCGGTGCTTGCGCACTTTCATGAGCTCCGCCGAACCGTACTTCAGTATTTCCGTCTTCGATGCGGGTATCATTCCGCAACTTATCTCATAGGCGTTCCACCTCATGTGTTCCTGTTGCGCGTAGGTATTCCTTACCGTCCCGGTACGGAATTCGCAGTCGCCGTAATCCACCGCTTTCTTTGCTTCCGTATTCCCGGGCACTTCGAATCCCCCGATATACGCTATCGGATCGCCCGTCGAATACTTACTTGTGAATTCCGCCGCCTTCCTTTCGTCCCATTCGCCCTTCTCGAAATCGTACCCCAGCAAATTGAGTTTAAGCCTTATGTTGAGACAGGCGTAAACGTTGGAATCGCGTTGCACCTGATTCCAGCCGTACCATTGTCTGACGGCGGTTTCGCGCACCCGCTCCGCCGTCTCGGGATCGAGGTCTTTTTTGCCTCTTTTCGCCATTTCTCCTTCCAGCGCGTAACACAGATGCCTTTCGCGAGACATGCCCTCGTATTTCTCGGCTTCTATCGCCGCCATGTCGTATACGGTAGTCGCCTCGACGCCGAACGGTATCATTCTGTCCCCGTCGCCGTACTCCTTAGCCACCACCTGCTCCGCCAAAACACGGTTCCTTATTTTCACGAAGATCTTAGTGTGCTCCGCTATCCCCCACTCGACTGCTTTTTGCGCCAGTTTGTCCGCAAAATCGAGATTTTCCATATCGTCGCCGTACGCTATGATCAGATAGTTGTATGGAATCGTTCCCTCCCCGACGCTCAGATCGCGGCTAACGGACTCGTAGAATTTCCTGTCGTTGATATCGAGCGTGCGATAATGCTCTTCCGCGGGAAACGGAGGGATCGGCAGATATTCTTTCTCGGCGTCCGTCCCTTTCACGGAGGCGTAAAATTCTTTGTATCGGTAGTAACCGAAATTGAGGTTTTTATTGTTCTCCGTCGACATTCGGTCGTAAAAATAATATTTCACTTTAAGCGGCTCGAGTTCTTCTCCCGTGTTTACCGGGACCTGATTGTTCGCTACCGACGCCAGCAACAGATGTCTGTTCGTTTCTCCGAAGCCTACGAATACCGTTTTCACTTCGGTCTCCTTACGCACGAGCGCGGCGGAATAATCGATATGCCTCTCGTCCATGAACCGCGTTATCGGATATTCGCTCACGAATTCGGCGGCTATAAGTTTATATTTGTTGACGTAGCGGATACAGCCGTTGGTTTTCTGCGAATAATGCACGAATTGCGACTCGTTGCGCGGTCCGCCGAAAACGTAACACGACAGCCCTCTCGAGACGTCTGTCGTGAAGCGGGACAGGTCATTAGAGAGTATCGCTTCGCTCAACCTGTCCGCGCACACCAGATTGGCGGCGTCGTCGAGCGTGTTGACGACGACGGTGACTTTCTTGTCGACGCCTATTACGCAGATCCGCCCCGCGAGCGCGCCGAGATCGCCGTATCCGTTCACCGTAGTATACCCCGCCTTGTTGACGAAAGCGAAATCCGCCGCGTCGTCCTTCTTGTCCGCGATGAGAACGACTGCTACCGAGCCTTTACGCTTTATCGAACGGATAATGTCCCTATTTTTATCGTTATATCCTATTATTACGTAAACCTTGCGGTAGAACAATAGCGCGGTAACGAATCTTACGCGGTTATATATTTTCTGTCCCGTCACCGCGCCGACGAAAACGCAGGCGTTGAGAGCGATGAGCACGCAACATATGTCCAACGTCACCCTGTAAAACAAATTCGCTTCCATGAGCGCCGCGGTCAATTCGTAATTGTATTTGAGAACGACGGACTCTACCGTACTTCTCACCGCGTTGAGTATCGCCCCGCCCACGGGGTCGCCGTTATATCTGCTCGCGAGATAATACAGCGGTAAAGCCGCCAGATAAAGTACGAAAACTTTTGCGGATTTGAAGCTTTTGAGGTATGTCAGTTTCGCTGCCCGGTCTCCCGAAAAAAACTTCGCTACGTTATATATAACGATAACCGCCATGTAAGCAAGACTCAGCGCAATTACGACGTTCATCTGTCGTCCCCCTCCTGTAAGGACTTTCCCCGCAGGAAACGTATTCCTTACGGTATTTTTAATTATATAACGAATTTCGCGCAACCGTCAATAGCTTATAGTTAAGCTTACGCGCGCGGGATTACCGCCTACGTTAACGCCAAAGCCCTCTCGGCGAAAATTCGCGGTCGATAGTTAAATTATAACTCAGGTCCTCTTTTATTCAATTGATTTTCGCAATAAAACACACAATATTTAGGCATATCTAACGGAATATCCGCAAGCTTTATATAATATTTGTAAAATTTACAAATCGCCTTTATTGCAACACGATGACGTCGTCCAGAGTAAGACCGCAGATCTGCGCGTAAAACATCAGTTCTTCGAGCGGCGGATTCGTTTTCCCGCTCTCCCAGTTGACGATTACGCTCTCGGACACGTTGAATACCGCGGCAAGTTCCTTCTGGCTTATACTGCTGTCCATATCGAACGTGCAATTCTCGCAGTCCTCCGCGTTGCAACCGTTCTGTTTCGCTTTAAGAGTATAGCACACGTAACGCCGCAAATTACGGTTATCGAGTCTTAACATACGCAGGCATTTGCTCGTTTTGTCCCAGTCTATATATTGTTTTCTGATCTCGCCGACTTTAATAGCCTTCCCCGACTCTGCCATCGAATTTCATCCTCCGCGATCGCTTTGCGCTTCGAGCGCGTCCGCTTATTCAGATATGTTATTATAGCATACCCTGCGCCCGTATGCAAACGGAAAAGTTTTCTTCCGATCCGGCTAAATAAAGCCGCCCCGCTCGGAGCGGGGCGGCTTCGGTGCGCTCAGATCTTCATTGCGACGTCCCAGGCACGTTGTACCGCAGTCATCACGTTACCCACTTCGTTGCAGTCGCCTACCTTCTTGCCGCCCGCAAGCGGTTTCGCCACATAGCCCACGCAGGTGATTACGGTATCGCATTCTATGAACACCTCGCCTTCGGGCGTCACCGCGGTCACACCTTTATCGGTTATCTCTTTCACCGTCGTGTTGAGATAGACCGGCACTTTCTTCAGTTTGAAGAAATCGCGAAGATAGGAACTGTTCGCAAGACATACCCCGCGCGCCGCGATAAGGTCGTTTTTCATCTCCACTATAACCGGTTTTTTGCCCGCGTTGTAAAGCTCGTACGCTATTTCGGAGCCGGTCAGGCTTCCGCCTATCACGACTATATTTTCGCCCGCGAGAGTTCTGTCGTTAAGATAATCCACCGCCGGAATCGCTCTCTCGGCGCCGGGCACTTTCAACGTGCGCGCAACGGCTCCCGTTGCGATAACCACTTCGTCGGCGACGAGCGAACTCACGTCTTTTACTTCGGTATTCAGTTTAACTTCCACGCCGAGATCTTTGAGCTGCTTACGGTACCAGGCGATAAGCGCGCGGTCCTTTTCCTTGAAATCGAACGACGCCGCGGGTATGAATACCCCGCCGAGTTCGCCCGTCTTCTCGTACAACGTGGGCTTGTGCCCCCGCAAAGCCAATACGCGCGCCGTTTCCATTCCTCCTATTCCGCCGCCTATAACCGCCACTTTCTTCGGGTTCGACGTTTTTTCTATGCGGTATTTGCGCGAATTCATCGACACGGGATTCACCGCGCAACGGCACATCGCCTGCGTTTCCGTAAGCGACTGCAGATTGGGCGTTCCTTCGTATTTGGAAAGATTGAAGCATCCGTTATGACAACATATACACGGACGGATATCGTCAAGCCTGTCATCCATGAGCTTCGTCACCCATTCGGGATCGGCAAGGAACTGGCGCGCCACCCCCATCGCGTCTATCTTGCCCGCGGCGATCTTTACAGCGGCATAGTCGGGCTCGTTCCTTCCGGCCACCACCACGGGGATGCTTACCGCCTCTTTGACCGCTTCCGCTTCGCGATAGTTGCAGTTCTCCGGCATGTACATCGGCGGATGCGACCAGTACCAGGCGTCGTACGTCCCGTTATCGCAGTTCAGCATGTCGTAACCGGCTTCCTCGAGATATTTTGCGGCTTTGACGCCTTCTTCGAGATCCCTGCCTACTTCCGCGTATTCGTCGCCTTCGCAGGGAAGCGCTCCCAGACGGAAATCTTTGGTTTTGGATACCACCGAATACCGTAGCGAAACGGGATAGTCGCTTCCGCACGCCGCTTTGATCGCCTTGACTATCTCCACCGCGAAACGGTATCTGTTCTCGAAGCTTCCGCCGTATTCGTCGGTACGTTTGTTGACGTAGCGCAACGTGAACTGGTCTAGCAGATAACCTTCGTGCACTGCGTGCACTTCCACTCCGTCCACGCCCGCTTCCTTACATTTTTTCGCTACGCGTGCAAACGCGTCGATTATATCGTCTATCTCTTTTAAGGTCATCGCGCGGCTCGGAACCTTGTCGGACCAGCGGTTTGGCGCAACGGAAGGCGCCATAGTCAGACCCTCAACGTCCACGAAAGGCTTACACACCTTGCGTAAAAGTTTGTTCGTATAGATCATTTCCGTCAGTCCGCTCACGGCAAACGATCTGCCGAAGCCCGCGGTTATCTGCACGAAAAGTTTTGCCCCGGTCTTATGTACCTCGTCCATGAATTCCTTGAGCTTACGGAATTTCGCTTCGCCCTGATAAAGCCATTTGCCGCCCACGAGATCCTTGACGGGCGCGATCCCGGGAAGAATGAGTCCGCAATTGTTTTTCGCTACTTCCAGAAGAAGCCTCGCCGCCTCTTTATCCCAGTGGTTAGGTTCGGCAAACCCGAAAAGGCAGGTACCACCCATCGAACACATCACGATACGGTTCTTGATCTCGACGTTACCGATCTTCCAGGGAGTGAATATCGCTTCGTATTTTTTATCCATTAAACGCACCTCCGATTGACTCGTACTGATTATATTGTACCGCGCCACGCGCGATTAGTCAACGGGGAGCTTGCCCGCAAAAGTTACTTAGCTTACGAAAATACACGCGCCGCATATATGCGGCGCGCCCTTGCACGAAATCGTAATTTTTTATTTGCCGAGGAGCTTTTTAAGCGGGCCGTTCTCTTTCAGTTCTTCCACCGAAGAAACGTAAACTTTACCTTTCGCGGGATTAAGCCCGCTGTATCTGAAACCTAGCAATTTAACGTATTTTTCGCATAAAGAATTATAAACGGTTATCCCTATACGGTGAAGGCGTATCCCCGCTTTTTCCCATGACGAGATCTTCCCCGCCATCCACTTGATGAATTCTTTGTATATATCCTGTTTCACATACGCGGGATCGAGCGCGATAATGGGGATATATGCGTCGAAATCTCCGGTAAATCCGTAGAGGGCTATCATTTCTTCTTTCACCATACTTTCTCCGGAAGCCAACAGATCGAAACTTTCCGCATCCATGGGATAAATTTCACTGTATCCCATTATTACGTCGTCTTTAATCAACGCGCACGCCGTGTCCGCATATTCCTGCACGCTGTCCAGCCAACTCTCAAGCGTCCCTTCCGTGTCGTCGTTGATATTATATTTGTCGGTGGGGACCGACAGATAATCGAGCTCTATCTCGCGCATTGTGATCGCCTTCTTGTCGTAACCCGTTTCCAACAGCTCTGCGACGTCGAGAATGACCGGACCTTCGATCCTCACGGATTTGGGCGCGCTTATTTCCGCCCCTTTCATACAGTCCAATATCGCGAGCACCTTTGTGAGATGCGTATCCAAAACTTCCGGGAATGCGTCGAGCCAGTGACAGGGACCGAGATAAAATTCCATCGCTTCGGAAGGTAAAAAATTCTCTATCCGCAAAGGGATTATCGTTTTGTTGCGCGAAACGGCGGAATTCACTTCGCGCAACACGTAAGCGGACTTATCGGACTTACTCGAAAACACCAATAAAACCGCTTGCGAATTGCTGATCCCGTTGACAATTTCCGAAGCGTAATCGAAACCCGTCCGGATGTCGCGAGGCGCGACGAAACATTTTTTGCCGCGATTCTCTATTTGCTTTACGACGTATTGAGCTATATCGGCGTTTTCCGTCGCGTAAGAAATAAATAAATCGTATTTGTAAATGCTTTCCATAATTCCCTCCTAATTATTCGGATTCATAAGTTTGTAAATAAAGTCTTTCGAATTTGCGCCCCTCAGATCGCGTTCAAACAACGATGAGCCGTGCTCCGACGACCTAATGTTTTTCAATCCCAACGCGCGACACAATTTTTCTCCGGAAGGACTGACCGCGTCCGCGATCACGCTGTCGAAGAATACCCCTTTTGCTCCGTAGTCCGCAAGCTTTTCGCCGTAACGGCGTAAAAGTTGCTTTGCCAATCCGCGCCGCCTGTAATTCGGATGTACCACTATGGAAGAAAAATACAAGAGATTTTCGCCGTTTGTCTGCGGTGTTTCGATATCTTCGGCTTTTATCACGGTATCGACGTAATGACCCGACGCCAAAGAGTCGTAAAACCCGCGGCTTACAGGAGACACGTTGAGGTACGCCGCTATCCGCCCGGTTTCCTCATCGAGAAGCATCGTATAAATATCCGGATTACGCACCGCGAAAGCTTTACATACGCTTTCGCTCAACCAATACTCCCGCGAATAAACCGTCTTGTCCAATTCCAGCGCGCCGAGTACGTGCTCGGTAGTTACTTCTTTCCCTTCGATCAACTTCATTTTTTCCGTATTTTCCTTCCCGAGAAAATTATATCATCGCCCGCCCGTTTTGTAAATACCGCCAGACACGGGATACGGTGTTCGGCGTCTCCGCTCGCAAATAATATTCTGGGGTTCCTTTTCTCCGTAAACGGGGAGCCTTTAACGCTATTCTCCGACGGAACCCTCTTCCGCAAGGATATCCAGTGCTCTCAGTTTGGCAACTATTCTTTCGTAAGACTTTTCGTCAGGCACGCTTATCGTATGGATATGCAATCCGCCCGTGAGATCGGAAAGAAAGCTTGCGTTGCTCTCCTCTGTCTTCCTGACGAATTCTTCCGCGTCGTAACGCGACGTAACGTTAAGCTCCGCGCTTATGTTTCCGTATAACGGGTGCTCCACTATCACGTTCAGCACCTTGCCGCCGTTATCCACTATCGCGTTGAATTCCTCCGCGGCGCCCTTTACGTCGTGCCGGCATATCACCGTCTTGTATATCCCTTCCGCTTTCTTGAGATAATATCCCCTTCTATCCGCGCCTACGGGTTTGCCCTCGGCGCGCAGTAAGGCTAAGTCCGACACTATTATCTGTCGCGTAACTCCGAATTCCGCGGCGAGTTTCGTAGCGCTCACCGCTTCTTTGCTCAAGGTAAGTATTTCCGTTATCTTTGTCCTGCGCTCCGCTCCGGTCATATTTCTTTCCGCCGTAATTTCTTGTATCTTGGAGTATTGTATCAAAAATTTTTTTATTATGCAACGTTTGACAATTCTTTACGAGTGTCATATTATATGTATATTCACTTAAATATACATATCGGGAGGTAATAAAAATGTCTTGTAAATACGCAGTCCTCGTCGTAGATATGCTCAACGACTTCGTGACGGGCGCGCTCAAATGCGACCGCGGACTCAAAATAGTGCCCAAGACGGCGGAACTTCTGAACGGCTGCCGCGAAAAAGGAATCCCCGTCATATTCTGTAACGACACCCACCTCAAGGGGATAGACCACGAATTGAAGCTGTGGGGCGATCACGCGATAGCGGGCACCGAGGGCGCGGAAGTCATACCGGAACTCCAGCTGTGCGAAAAGGATTACGTCGTGCCGAAGCGCCGTTACAGCGGCTTTTTCCATACCGATCTCGACCTTCTGCTCAAGGAGCTCGGCGTCGACACGGTGATAATGACGGGGCTTCACACCCACATGTGCGTACGTCACACCTCGGCGGACGCCTACCAGCTCGGCTACAACGTAGTTGTCGCGAAGGACGCCACCGACTCGTTCACTCAAGAGGACTACGACTACGGTATCAAATACCTCAAAGAGGTCTACGGCGCCGAAATCACCGACGTCGACACCCTGTTGAAAACGCTTTAATTTGTTATTTTATAATTCCTTATAAAAATAAAAGGCACATACAGCCGCCCGGACGGGCGGCTGTAAATTTGAAAATTTTAATTACTTAATAATTATATCTATTCTTTTCTTCTTGCTCTTTTATTGGTAAATCTTGCCGATAACCTTTTTACATGTTGTCTATCGCTAGACGCGTTTTTATCTTTTTGCCTTTTCCCCTTTCTTCTTTTAAGCAAGAATTCTAAATATTCATATTCATTTTGATAATAATTTTTTTGATAATTAAATATATTATTCAGATTTAATGACCCTACAAGCACATTATCGTTAATCCCGCCTTTTATTTTAAAGATATCTTTCGTATTTCTGTCATAAGGTAACGTCACTCTGGAATCCCCATATATTGATGTATTTGCCTGAACAATCATGCAATGCAAATCTCGTACGGTTGACTCGATAATATTGGAAAAATAAGTGGTGTCTTGATTGTTGACCGGTAAGGCAATTATATCCGTATTGCCTTTTAATATTGCTCTTGCCACAATATCGGTCAATTCAAAACACACCATAGGCGCAATGTCTATCCCCTTCCAACTATAAATCTCGTAATTAGGCTTTTTCTTATCTACACATACGAAGCCATGCCGTGCTAAAATACATTTTTCTATAGGAGAATAATCATTCTTTTCTCTTATAAATATAGCTGCATTTTTATAGCCTTCTTTTACAAAAGGAATAATTGCAGCAAAGCAGTTTTTGACCCTGTTGTCAATAGTTTTTAAATAGCGCAGTCCTACCACAATGGCTATTTGCGATCTTCTGGCAAACGCCAATAATTCTTTTATTAATTCATACGGATAAAAAAGTTCCGGTAAAATTAATAATTTTACATCTTTATGACAATTCAGATATGTTTCATTCAATATTTTCCATATTGTTTTTTTGTCTGCCATGGTTATGGTGCCGTGTTTCAAATAATCGATTATATCGCTATTATTTACGCTTACGTTTCCCGTACAAACATTTATGTCTCCGCCAACGTATATTGTGTCATCGTTTATTGTGTATTCTCGTAATATATAATTATCTTTAAATCCCTTAATTCTTGTGTTTCCAATCAGTTCGACAAACGGTTCGCCGCACACCAATCTATTTATTAGACAAAATTTTTCAAACAAAAATTGTGGATCATTTTCATGCGGTGCTTTAAAATTATTGAATTCATTATAAAATAACAACGACTGTATTTCATCGTAATGAATAAACCTAGGCGACCACTTGAATTTAAAATTCGTTTCTAAATCAATAACAACTTCTTTAAAGTCTTCAATATTTAAGTTAAGCAACGCCTTTTCGCCGTTATATATATAATTAGCCAATGGCAATTTGATTAAATTGTGATTAAATAAATTCGCGTTAATATACCGTTGCACATTCGATTTCTTTTTTTCGGGCACTTTGTCAATTTTTAACGAATACGCTATATAATACGAAATTTGCAAATGTCGTATTAAAGTGCTTTTTAACTTTTTTACAATAGTCGGCTTATATTTATACATTTCGTTTAATTGCGCTTTTAAATTTTCTATGATTTTTTTTATTCTTTTATAAAAAACTCGCAACTCTTGTTCTTTATTAACGCAAATTAGGAAATACATATAGTTTTGCCACTGTGTATAATACTCAAGACCTTGTTCGCCCAACAAAAATGCATTGATCTTTTTTATTTGTGTTTCGATATCTTTTTGAGATTGTTTTTCTAACTTTACATTAGAAAATTTGCTTGATAATTGTGCAAAATAACGACCGATTTTGTATGGATCTACTGCCATAGCTTCTAAATCGCGCACTTTGTTTGACCGTTTAAATTTATCGAATAAAAAAACCGACTCTTCAAAATCGCCTAATTCTAAATCCCAATTGCTAATCGGTTGTACTTGACTAGGATATGTCCTTATAAATTTATTATATATATCGATTAACGCCCTTGATTCCGCACAATCAATATAAACCGCCTTTACTTTATCTTTTTTTATTTTCAATTCATCATAGCCATATAAGCTATAATCATGTTGATTGTTTATAAATATATTATTGGTCACAAAAAATTTATTTAGTACATATTCTGTTTCCAAGTTATCGTTTAATTTATCTACTGTTATGACCATTAACATATCATCAACATACCTGCCATAATAAGTTAATGCCTT
>JADINF010000178.1 GCA_017694145.1 Candidatus Stercoripulliclostridium pullicola | reverse complement strand
AAACGCAGGTATTGAGGATATGCTTCGGTCTGATATATACTTTCGTCGGTCTTTGCATTTTCCTTACCGCGGTCAACGTAGGCTTCTTGCCTATGGGTAAAACGCTCGGCGCCGCGCTTGCAAAAATTGCCGACGGATACGTGCTTATTCCTTTCGGAGCGGTCATCGGCTGTCTTATCGTGCTTGCCGAGCCGTCCGTACATATTCTGACGAGGCAGGTCGAGCAGCTCACGGGCGGCGCCATTTCCAAACTGAAAATGCTCTTTTTCCTTTCGCTCGCAATCTCCGTTTCGGTGGGATTGAGCATGCTTCGCGTGGTGACGGGGATAAGTATATGGTATTTCCTGCTTCCGTGCTACGCGATATCGGTGGCGCTTGCCTTTTTCGTGCCCGAAATTTTCACGGCGGTGGCTTTCGACTCGGGCGGCGTGGCTTCGGGCGCAATGACGTCGACTTTCCTTTTGCCGTTTGCGATAGGGGCGTGCGTAGAACTCGGCGGGAACGTATTCACCGACGCTTACGGACTGGTGGCGTTCGTCGCGATGACTCCTCTGCTTACGTTGCAACTTATGGGACTCGCATACAAAGTAAAGACGAAGGTCAAGACGAAGAAAGCCGCGGAACGCAAAGCCGCCGAACTGCCCGCAGTATTCGACGAGCCCGTAGTCTTCTTCGAGCGTGACGGCGCAGGCGAAACGGATAACGCCGCCGAAGGCGGTGAGAGCGTGGCTCGCGACGAGAGCGAAAGCGGAGATGAAGCCGAAAACTTCGAAAGTGCGGACGACGGCGCAAACAAAACCGTTAAATACAGTTTTGCCGAAGCAGACGAATGTGCAAAAGGCGGGGTAACGGAACTTCCACCGCCGCTTGCGGAAGATCTTTCGGAAACGCAAGCGTTCTCCGCAGGCTTTGCGGAGGGGGATATAAAAGAAGTCGCAGAAGGCTCGACCGAGCCCGTCGGCGAAGCAAGTATAACGGAAGAAAGCAACGAGAATAAAGCTTAAGGGAGAAGAAGGAGGCAGACATGAGCGAAACAGGCAACCGGAATCTTTGCGCGCTGTCCGTAGTGGGGATAGTGGTGGACAAAGGGAAAGGCAAAAGGACGGTCAAGCTTTTGAATTCAAAAGGTTTCGACTATCATTTCGCCATGCTCGGAAGGGGGACGGCGCCGAGCGAGATACAAAGCTATCTAGGCATGAGCGAGCCCGAAAAAACGCTTGTCGTCGCGGTAGTGGCGAAGGACTCCGTTCCGGAAGTTATGAGGATACTTAAGGATGATCTCGGAATAGAGCGTAATAACGCGGGAATCGCGTTTGCGATAAGCATGCAAAGTATATGCTCCAAAAGCGTTATGGAATATCTGGAAGGGAATAAATAAAGGAGAGCGAAAGATGGAAGCGAAACAATACACGATGATATGGGCTATAGTCAATAAAGGTTATGCCGACGCGGTAATGTCGGCGGCGAGAAGCGCGGGCGCCAAGGGCGGCACGATAATCAACGCGCGCGGGACGGGCAATCTCGACATACAGAAAGTATTGGGCTTCGTGATAGAGCCCGAAAAGGACGTCGTGCTAATCATAACGGAGCAGGCGAATTCGACGGAAATTCTGCGTGCGATAAACATGCAGGCGGGACTTACGCGCGACGCGCGCGGGATAGCTTTCGCTCTGCCCGTAGACGACGTGGCGGGCGGTTCCGTGTAATACTTTTTCGCGAAAATCGCTTTATAAGATCCCGTAAACGGAGAAAGGGGAACCGTAACGCATTATATCTGAACATTTTGCGGAGGGAAATAATAACCATAAAAGAATTACCGGTATAAGAAAAAGCGCGGAAACTTCCGCGCTTTCGGTTTAATTTAGGCTTATTGACCGGTATTCAGGCGGTAAGATCTTGCATGTCGTATTGACCGGGAGGGCAGGTAAGAAGGAAAAGTCCCGCGCGTATGGCGCCTTCCGCGAAGATGCCTTTGTTCTCCGCTTCGTGCTTCAGAGTGACCACTTCGTTATTCATTATGAACATAACTTCGTGTTTACCGACTATACTGCCGCCGCGCACCGCGTGGATACCGAGTTCTTCGGGCTTGCGCTTACCGACGATACCTTCTCTGCCGTACACGTTGACGAGATCTTTTCGCGCCGTCTTGACGGCGTCGGCAAGAAGAAGGGCGGTGCCCGAAGGGGCGTCCACTTTGTTGTGGTGGTGCTGTTCGACTATCTCGACGTCGGCGTTATAAAGTATAGCCGCCGCCGATTTCACGAGCTTTACGAGCGTGCTCACGCCGACGGACATGTTTCCGCTACGGAATATAGCTATTTTCTCGGAAGCTTCCTTGACGAGCGCGAGTTCCTTTTCGCCGTAGCCGGTAGTCGCGAGCACGCAGGGGAGCTTCTTCTCCGCGGCGTATGCAAGTATGCCGGGCAGAGCCTCTTTTACCGAAAAATCGATAATGCAGTCCGCTTCTTCTTTTACCTTCGATATGTCGTCGTAGACGGGAATATCGAATTTGGAGGGATCGGCGTATTTGTCCACTCCCGCCACCGCTTTTGCTTCGGCGTGAGAGTTGAGGGCGTTATAGAGCACTTTGCCCATCGTGCCGCCTATGCCGTTGACGATAACTCTCATCATTTTACGCCTCCGCCACGGGTTCGAGCCCGAATTCCTTGAGCGCGTTGTATACCTTTTCGACGCTTCCGCAACGGGTGAGAGGAAGTCTCATATAGTCGTCGGGGATTATGCCCAGAAGTTTGAGCGCGCACTTGACGGGAATGGGGTTGACTTCGCAGAAAAGGGCGGACACGAGGGGGTTGATCCTGAGCTGCATTTCGCGCGAGCCCGCGATATCGCCGTCGAAGAACTTGTATACCATATCGTGCATGTACTGCGGGACCACGTTCGACGCCACGCTTATTACACCTATGCCGCCCACCGCAAGTATGGGGAGTACCAATCCGTCGTCGCCGCTGTAGATATCCATTTTGCCGCCGATGAGCCTTGCAAGCTCCATGAACTGATTTACGTTGCCGCTCGCTTCCTTGATAGCCTGTATGCCTTTGTATCCTGCGAGTTTCATACAGGTTTCGGGAGCGATGTTGACGCCCGTCCTTCCGGGTACGTTATACATTATGACGGGAAGATCCACCGCGTCCGCTATCGCTTTGTAGTGCGCCACGAGTCCCGCCTGCGTGCATTTGTTATAATAGGGCGTTACCGTGAGTATGCCGTCCGCGCCGAGCTGAGCGTTCTCTTTGGCGTATTCTATCGCGGTATAAGTGTTGTTGCTTCCCGCGCCGAGTATTACCGGTACGCGCTTGCGCACGTGCTCGATGACAGCGCCCGCCACCGCGGTGCGCTCGAAATGCGTCATTGTCGTAGGCTCGCCCGTCGTTCCGTTGACGATAAGCGCGTCTATATTGCCGGCAAGTTGCATGTCGACGAGTTTTTCGAGACTCTTGAAATCGACTTTGTCGTCAGTGAACGGGGTTACAAGGGCGGTTGCCGCGCCTCGGAATATAGACATAGTTACCTCCTTTACCGTAACGACGGTAGGTTTTTCGATAAGGTTATTATTTTGCGGAGCTTACCGCGTCGTGCGCGATAAGATATTCGGCGATCTGTACCGCGTTGGTAGCGGCGCCTTTACGGATATTGTCCGCGACTACCCACAGGTTGCAGCCCGATTCCACGGTGTCGTCGAGCCTTATTCTGCCGACGTACACTTCGTCGTGATCTTCCGCGTCGATGGGCATGGGATACTTGAGATTCGCCACGTCGTCCACGATAACTACGTTCTCCATGGAAGCGAGCGCTTCTTTGATGCCTTCGAGAGTGCAGGGTTTTAAGAATTCCACGTTGATGCTCTCGCTGTGTCCGTGGAATACCGGTACGCGCACCGTGGTCGCCGTCACTTTGAGAGTGTTGTCGCCGAGGATCTTGCGCGTTTCCTTGATCATCTTTTCCTCTTCCTTGGTGTAGCCGTTGGGGAGGAATACGTCGATGTGCGGTATCACGTTGCCGCGAATGGGGTAGGGGAACTTGGTCGTCGTGCCGTCGCGAAGATCGTTGTATCCCGCAACACCCGCGCCGGATACCGCCTGATAGGTCGAATATACTATGCGTTTGATACCGTATTTGTCGTAGAGAGGCTTGAGCGCCACGACTGCCTGTATCGTGGAGCAGTTGGGGTTGGCGATGATGCCTTTATTGGCAAGCGCCGCTTCGCCGTTCACTTCGGGGACAACGAGGGGCACGTCGTCGTACATACGCCATTGGCTCGAATTGTCTATGACTACAGCGCCGATATCGACGAATTGCGGAGCGAATTCCTTGGAAACCGCGCCGCCTGCCGAGAATAACGCTATTTCTATGCCTTTACCTTTGATGTTCTTGGGCGTAAGCTCTATTATCGTATGCTCTTCGCCCATGAAAGTCACCTTTTTGCCTGCGGATTTCTTCGAAGCGAAAAGATAATATTTCGACACGGGCAGTTTGCGCTCTTCGAGCACCTGAAGGAATTTCGAGCCGACCATGCCGGTCGCGCCTACAACAGCCATTACATAGCTTTTCATAAAAAGTACCTCATTATATTAAATATTAAGTTACTGCAACTATAACAATTTTATCGGTAAAAGTCAATAATATAATTGCAATAAGCGGATATTTAATGTATAATCGAAATAACACCTTTTTGAGAGGAACGTAATGGCAGCTAACTCCAACGAAAAGTCTTCCAAACGCGGTTTAAGCAAATTCAAACTGAAATTGCTCTCCGGTCTGGAGCTTGCCCCCGAGGCGCGTAACGAAGAAAAAAAGCCCCCGTATCCCGCCGGCAGATTCAAGAGGTTTTTCGATACCTACAAAGCGAACAGCAACCATCTGATGACCGCAAACGCGATGACGATAATCTTCTTGTTACCGTTATTCGCGCTTATAATAGCGATATCTTTCATCGGCGTAGAGAAATTCGCGTATATGCTCGCGGATATAGACAAAGTTCCTTATCTGATGAGCGGATTCGGGATAGGTCTTTCCGACGGCATGGCGATCAACGAAGCCAAAGTAATATTGTTGCTTGCTTACCGCGTGATATTCCTCGGAGTGGCGGTGTGCCTGCCAATATTGTCTTTCGGAGTGGCGGGGCACGCCTACATTTCGACCAAGCTTATCTGGGGCGAAAGGTTCGTTTGCAAAAAGGATAAGAAAACGGGCGCGGACGTGCCGCGTATCGTTACCGAATATTTCCGCGGAGTCAAGACGTACTGGAAAGAAATGCTGATAACTTTCTCGGGATACGCGGTATTTTTCGCGGGCGGCACCAATCTTATTATAGAATTCATCGCGGGCGTATGGTCGGGCGGCGCAAACGTAGGACAGTGGTTCGCGCTTTTCGGCGGAATAATAATACTTTTCGTTTCCACGATGATACTTCTCAATCTCGTACCGCAGGTGATATCCTATCACAAAACTCTTTCCTATGCCGCGAAGCTCAAAAATGCGTGCATATATTCGACGGCGTTTTTCATACCGAGCTTCATGATGCTCGTCTTGATCGGCGCGCCGTTCGCTCTGTTTGCGATCGATTCCATGTTCGTGACGATAATCATAGCGGTGGCGTTCGTGATGATCGGAACGACCTATATCGTGCTTGCCACGGTCAACTACGGCGATTACAACAGCGAGAACGTATTGCAGGTGCTGTACGAGAGATTACAGACGGACCGCTCCCGTCAGAACCGCAAGGAAAAGAAAAAGCCCGAAGCGAACAAACAGCAGGGACCCGTCAAATACAAGAAAAAGAAATAATCAACCGGAGTTTCCCGATATATGGACAGGATAATTAAAGCCGTATGCTTCGGCGGGAAAGCGCGACTTGCGCTTATCGACACCACCGAAGCGGTAAACAAAGCAATAAAAACTCACGATTTGTCGCCCCTTGCCGCAGCCGCGCTGGGGCGTTCTTTGACGGTCGGCGCATATATAATGCACAACCTTAAAAACAAGGACGACCGCTTCAATCTAATTATCGACGGCGGCGGACCGCTCGGCAGGATATGCGTGGCGGGAGAGGAAGGCGCGATAAAAGGTTTCGTCGACAATCCGCAGACCGATCTTCCTTTACGGGAGGACGGCAAGCTCGACGTGGGCGGCGCAGTCGGCAATAACGGCGATATGGTAGTCGTCAAAGATCTGGGACTCAAAGAGCCTTACGTCGGCAGGTCCGCGCTCGTAAGCGGCGAGATAGCGGAGGATTACGCCAATTATCTCTATAAAAGTGAAGGTATAGCCAATTCCGTCGCGCTCGGCGTGATGAACGACGCGAACGGCTGTAAGGCTTCCGGCGGCATAATAGTGGAAGCGCTCCCCGACGCCGACGAGAATATGCTTTTCATGCTCGAAGACGTGATGACCAATTTCACCGCTTTGTCCTCGCTTATGTGCGAAAAAAGCATTGAGGAAATAGGCGAATTCTATTTCGGACATCTGAATACCGAGTTTTTCCCCGCCGAGTCCGTGGAGTACGGTTGTAAATGCGCGTCCAAGATACTCGGAGTTGTCAGAAGCCTCGGAAGAAGCGAAGCCGAATCGATAATCGCCGAGCAGGGCGTAATAGAAGTGAAATGCGATTTCTGCGCCGCCAAATACCGTTTCGGCGCCGAAGATCTCGATACCATATTCGGTAAGAATGGCGAAGATCATTGATTTTTCCGACAATTTTGCAATATTTCTGAAGCTTCTCGACGAGAAGACTGCCGCTCACGAATACGAAACGGCGATCTCGGTGACCGTAAAGAAACTGGAAGAAACGGGTAAGACCTTTTTCGGCGAACTTCTGAAGCACAGATTATCGGAGCTGTATATCCCGATAGGCGCGTACGAAGAGAACATCGCGCTCCTTGCGGAACTCGCGGGAGAGGCGGGAAGAAGCGAATATCTCGCCGCGATCAAGATGCTTTATCGCGAAATGTGCGTCTCCGGCAGACGTTTTCCCGACGTCTACGGCGAAAAAATAGACGTCGAATACTTGCTCGCGCAAGCCGCGAGCGGAGATATGGAAGAACTGTGGGACGACTATGCGTTCACGTTTGAGCGCGAGAGCGGCGAGCCCGTGCGCATAGACGTGAGCGTGCGCAACGACCTGAAAAACTTTTCGGAGGCGGCGGAGCTTCTGGCTTCGGGAGATCCCGAAGGCGCGGTGGCTGTCGCCGAATGCGTACCCGACGACAGCGTAATAGCGGAACTTGCGTTATCCGTAAAAGCGGCGGCTGCCGCAGACGCGGGGGATTACGCGCTCGCGGAGCGCGCGGCGCGCAAGCTGTACGGGATAAATCCCGCGAGCAGGATAGCGGCGGACGTGATATTGAAGTGCGCCCTCGACGACAGTCGTTTCGAGGAGGAATTCGCGCGGCTTCTCGATGCCTATCGGGAAACGAAAAATGCCGTGGAACTTGCGGAAATATCGCGTACCGCAATGCTGAACGGTTATTCCCGCGAAGCGTACGCAGCGGCGCAAGCCGCGGTAAGAGCGGATAAATTTTACTACGAAGCGCTCGTCATGCTCACTCTCACGGCTACCGCCGAAGGCGAATTCGACGAGGCTATGACGGCTTTATATCGCGGAATGCGCATGTATCCCCGTTGCAACCGTCTGAAGATGACCGAAGTCGTACTCAAAGAATACTACAACGGCGACGAGAACGTGTTGCGTTCGGCTGCCGCGGGCATAGTCCCGAGCGCCGCGCGCAGTATTAAAAACAAATTGCTCGATTTAGGTTGCAGGCGCTCGCTTGGCGCGCGCGTGGACCCCGCCGAAGCAAGGCTCGCCCTTACGCGCGCTATAGACTTCAACTGCGTGGACGAGACGGAAGAAGAACTGCACGGCTTGTTCTCCGCAAGGGCGGAGGACTATTCGGATATACTGATAAAGGGTATCTCAAGTCCTTACGTCGGTTACCCGAGTAAAGCGGTTCTGTTATATATGCTTCTCATATATTTCAGCGACGCTCCGCACGATTTTTTGGTCACTTCCTCAAAGAGCGCGGCGTATGCGAGCCTCAAAGAATACGTGCCTGCGAGTAGGAAATATTATAATCTTCAGCGCAGCGTATACGCGCTCGTGTCGATACAGTTCATCGTCAACGAGGGCGTTCCCGACGCCAACGCGGATATCGGCGCGGTAGTGGACAGGGTGTTCGCGAAGAACGTCAATATGCTCAATACCGAAGCTCTTTGCGCGCTCGTGCATTATTTATATGCGGAGGAAGCGGGACTTGACGAGGGCGGCGCCGACAAGGCTTCTATAGCCGCCGTATACCGCGTGCCCGTCAGTCTGCTCGAAAAATATATCGAGGCTTATTCCGGTTAATAGTAAAGGTTTTCGCCTTTCTCTTACGCCCCTTGACGGGGCGCTTTTTTTCGGGAAAATATCGGATTCCGAAACGAAGAAAAAAATAACGGCGTCCCTGAGGACGCCGCATTTTTGTTTTGAAAGGGGATTACGAACGTTTGCGGAGGTTCTTCTTGAGCTTTTTGAGTTCCGCGTAGAGTTCTTTGGGCAGTGTGTCGCCGAAAGTCTTTTGATAGTATGCTTCGATATCGTCGGCTTCCGCGAGCCATACCTTCTTGTCGCAGTCGAGGATCTTCTTGAGATCTTCGGTCGTCATATCCAGTCCTTCGAGGTTGATGTCCTCGGGCTTGGGCATGTAGCCGATAGGAGTTTCGACGGCGTCCACGGTTTCCTCGCAACGCCGGATGATCCAGTCGAGTACGCGCATGTTGTCGCCGAATCCCGGCCACAGGAAGTTGCCTTCGTCGTCGGTACGGAACCAGTTGACGTTGAAGATCTTCGGCTTATTCTTGATCTTCTTGCCCATATCGAGCCAGTGTTGGAAGTAATCCGCCATATTGTAGCCGCAGAAGGGGAGCATAGCCATAGGATCGTGACGAACTACGCCCACTGCGCCCGCCGCCGCCGCGGTGGTCTCCGACGCCATTATCGAGCCGATAAATACGCCGTGCTTCCAGTCGCGCGCTTCATAGACCAACGGAGCCGCTTTCGCGCGTCTGCCGCCGAATATCATAGCGGAGATCGGTACGCCCTTCGGATTTTCGAATTCGGAGGAGAGGCAGGGGCAGTTCTTCGCCGGAGCGGTGAAACGGGAGTTCGGATGAGCGCCCTTGATGGGTTTGCCGTCCGCGTCTACCATGCCGCCCGACCACTTGTTGCCTTTCCAGTCGAGGACGTTCTTCGGAGGATTCTTGTCGAGTCCTTCCCACCATACCGTCTTGGTGCGGGGATTGTAAACGACGTTGGTGAATATCGTTCCGCGCTTCGTGGTTTCGAGAGCGTTGGGATTGGATTTCGCGTTCGTTCCGGGAGCTACGCCGAAGAAGCCGTTTTCGGGGTTGACGGCATAGAGCATACCGCCGCGACCTTTACGGATCCACGCGATGTCGTCGCCCACGGTAAAGACTTTATATCCTTTCGCGGTGTAGGTTTCCGGAGGAATGAGCATTGCGAGGTTGGTCTTGCCGCAAGCGGAGGGGAACGCCGCCGTGATGTACTTGATCTCGCCGTTGGGCTTCTGTACGCCGAGGATAAGCATGTGCTCCGCCATCCAGCCTTCTTTCCAGCCCTGATAGGAAGCGATACGGAGCGCGAAGCACTTTTTGCCGAGAAGCACGTTGCCGCCGTAACCGGAGTTAAGGCTGTAAATGGTGTTGTCCTCGGGGAACTGGCAGATATAACGGTTCTCTTCTTCGAGTTTGACCTTGCTGTGGATGCCGCGCACGAAATTGTCGGAATCGCCGAGTTTGTCGAGAACTTTCTTCGACACGCGGGTCATGATCGCCATGTTCAGTACGACGTAGATGGAGTCGGTGAGCTCGATGCCGTATTTGGCGAAGGGAGATCCGATCTTGCCCATACTGAAGGGGATTATATACATCGTTCTGCCTTTCATGCAACCGTTCGCTATAGCGTCGAGTTTAGCGTAAGCTTCTTTGGGGTCCATCCAGTTGTTGGTGGGACCGGCGTTCTTTTGCTCGCGGGAGCAGATGAACGTCCTGCCTTCCACGCGCGCCACGTCGTTGACGGCGGTGCGGTGATAGAGGCATCCGGGAAGCAGTTTGCTGTTGCATTTATAGATCTCGCCGGTGGAGCAGGCAATTTTCGTGAGCTCGTTGAGCTGCTTTTTGCTGCCGTCGATCCATACTACCTCGTCGGGCTGCATAAGGTCGACGTACTTCTTGACGAAATCGAGAACGTATTTATTGGTCGTTAATTCCATAAAGCACTCTCCTGTAAATAAGATTGCATTTATATTACCACAATATATGCCCGAATGCAATAATTTTCCCCCGATATGTTGTAAAATTGCGTTCTTAAGCCCGTAAAGAGGGCGCCAAAGGGGGGCGGAAACGGGCGCGCGCGAAGCGCGTGAGCAATTCGCGCCATTTAAGTTGACTATACTCCGAGCGTAAAGTATAATGATTGAAAGAATATTTATATAAACGGAGTTTACCGACCTATGAAAAAACCCTTCGTCACACTCGACAAGATCAAAGAGATAGCGAAAGAATATCCCACGCCTTTCCATATTTACGACGAGAAAGGCATTCGCGAAAATGCCCGCGGGCTTTTCGAAGCGTTCTCGTGGAACGCGGGATTCAAAGAGTATTTCGCCGTGAAAGCTACCCCCAATCCCGCACTCATCAGGATACTCAAGGAAGAAGGTTGCGGAGTGGACTGCTCGAGCTACACGGAGCTCATGATGGCGGAGAGGCTCGGCTTCAGAGGGGACGAGATAATGTTCAGCAGCAACGAAACGCCTGCGGAAGAATATATTTACGCCCGTAAACTCGGCGCGATAATCAATCTCGACGACATAACGCACATCGACTTCCTCGAAAAGACGGCGGGTATTCCCGAGAAAATATGCCTTAGATACAATCCGGGCGGCGAATTCACGATCAATAATATGATCATGGGCACGCCCGCGGACGCGAAGTACGGACTAACCCGTCCGCAGATGTTCGAAGCGGTCAGAACGCTCATGTCTAAGGGCGTCAAGGAATTCGGCGTGCACGCCTTCCTTGCGAGCAACAATATCGAGAACGATTATTATCCGGTGCTGGCGAGGGTGCTTTTCGAGCTCATAGCGGATATTACCGCCGAAACGGGCGCGAAATTCGTATTCGTCAATCTGAGCGGCGGGATAGGCGTTCCTTACCGTCCCGAACAGAAAAAAACCGACATTAAAGTGATTGGAGAAGGCGTGCGCAAGGCGTACGACGAGATACTCGCTTCGCGCGGCATCGCCCCCAAGATCTTCACGGAGCTCGGAAGATACATGCTCGCTCCTTACGGCGGACTTATCACGAAAGTGGTGCACTTCAAGCACACTTATAAAGAGTACGCCGGTTGCGACGCCTGCGCGGCGCATCTCATGCGCCCCGCGATATACGGCGCCTATCACCATATCACCGTGCTCGGCAAAGAGGACGCTCCCTGCGATCATATTTACGACGTCGTGGGCTCGCTCTGCGAGAATTCCGACAAATTCGCCGTGGACAGAAAGCTTCCCGAACTGGAGATAGGAGATTATCTTTTCATACACGAAGCGGGCGCACACGGACATTCCATGGGATACAACTACAACGGCAAACTCCGCAGCGCCGAAATACTCCTTAAACCGGACGGCTCGTATAAGCTGATAAGACGCGCCGAAACCCCCGATGACTATTTCGCCACACTCGATATTTATCCCGAGTTCAGGCGTAAATAATCTGTCCGTAGAAACTTTCGGCGGTCGTGCATCATAGTATTATACGGAAAAGTTTATGCCGCTTAAAAGTAATCGGACGGCAATAGCGTTCGTCGTTATAATCATATTCGCATATTTCGCGGCGGGACTCGCGTTGCCGCTCGTCCCGCTGATCTCTTACGGTACGCCTGCAACGGAGGCATATAAGTTTTTCAACGACGCTTACGGCGTGCGCTCCGACGCCGTCATCGAAGTAAGGGGCGATTACGACGAACTTAAACCCGTAGTGGAGTCTTTCAAGGAATTCCCGGAAGTGATTCAACTCGTGTGGTACGGCACGCTCGCTTTGATACCCGACATACCCGGACTAACGGATCCGGGCTCGGTCGAAGATTTCCTGGCTTATCCCGACGGAACGGAAACCGTGTACAGGATACTCCTTCTATGCAACGTTTCGCCTTTGTCCGTGGACGAAGTGTACGAGAAAGCGGAAAAGGCTCTCGCAGGCTTTGCCTGTGAGAGAGTGGGGCTTACGGACGCGGTGGTTTCCGGGAAAGCAGATCTTCTGTCCGAAGCGGGCGAAGGCTTCTGGGAAAA
>JADINF010000177.1 GCA_017694145.1 Candidatus Stercoripulliclostridium pullicola | reverse complement strand
GTGGGGGGATTGAGTATCGCGCTTTTCAGACTTATGAATCTGCGCTCGCGGGTGAGAACGTAATTGCCGAGAGTCCACGCGATCAGGTTGAACGCCACCACCGAACAGGTAGCGTAAAGTATTATTATATGATTACCCGGATCGAGCAACTGCAGGAAGGGTATACACATATATCCGACGTTGCCGAATGCGCCGCCGTAAGCCATTATCCCCGCCGTGTCGCAGTCTATTGAGCGGAAACGGCGCACGAGGAAATAGCCGCCGAAAAGTATTGCGCTCATCGAAACGCAGGTGAAAAGGAATACCGCGACAAGTCCTATGAGCACAGATGAGTCGTAAGGAGTATTGAGGAAGGAATTGAAAGTCACGAAGGGCTGGCAGACGTAGAGAAGCATCACCGAGAGGAATTTGACGGCTCCTTCGGAGTCGATCATTTTCAGCTTGCCGATGATGAATCCCGGTATCGCCGTGACCAGCAGAAGCGCTACCGAAATAAGGCTCGTAAGGAACAGTTCGCCTTCCATATTCAGTCGATCACTCCGTAATTCAATAAAATCGTTTCTATCTCTTTCAGTTCCCTCATACCGAGCTTATAGATACCCAAAGTATTTTTAAGTCCTATCCAGATCAACTTGATGAGCAGGGGATTGGAGAGCTCCAGAGCGTACAACATACCTTTGATCATCGTTACCGCTTCCCTGCGGTAGTCGTCGGGAACGTCGTTCAGCGCGATAACGTTGTCGATGAGGACGCGCAACCAGTAATCGGCGTCCTCTTTGGCTTTGTCGTTGATGGGAGAAGCGGAACGCTCGTCGGCGACCGCGGCTTTGTTTTCGTCGGGATCTTCTCCGATAAGGAGGGAGCGGAAAGCTTCGGCATAGGGGCGCAAAACGTTTTCGCAGAAACTCATATACGAGGTGTGCGAAGCGTCGGCGGGATAAAATCTGGTCACGAAATCGACGATAGACATGTTCTTACGGTCGAATTCGTTGAGAAGCCCCGTCACGAGCGCTACGACGTGGCGTTTGTTGTGCGGGAGCATGAAGCGTGTGCCGAGATTGTCGCTTTCGACGGCGTTAGACAGCTCGCGTTTGAAATTGAAAGTGCGCGCGCATTCGGTCACCACCTGCATGAGCTCCGGAGTGGAAACCACCGTAGACAGAAATTCCGCTATCGTCCTGTCCACGATAATAAGACGTGAATTGAAAAATGCGTTTATACATTCGTTGAATTTGAGTAGCGCTCTCGTATCTGTCATAAGTCCTCCGGATAATTTATTATATCATAACATAAATAACGGCAAAAGTCTTGCAAATATAATAACATTATTGTATAATCAAAATAGCTTTGTTGCCAAAGCTACAAATAAATTTCCGTGGAACATTCGGGGAACGGGCATACAAGGAGAAACGTATGAATATCTTCAGATTACTCAAGAAAAACAAACTTTTTGCCGATTTTGACGACAACGAGATCAACAAAATATTCGATTGCCTTCACGGGCACATCAACAAATATTCGCGCGGAAGGGTAGTAGCGGAAGCGGGCGATCCCGTGACCGAAGTGGGTATCATACTCGAAGGCTCAGCCGTTAAATTCATTCGCAAGGCGGACGGCGAACTCGTCAACTGCGGCGAACTCGAAGTGGGCGGCATGTTCGGCGAAGTGGAAGGCTACGCCGGCGACAGAACCTACCGTTCGTCGGTCGTGCTTGCCGAAGACTCCACGGTATTGTACATCAGCATTCCCACTATAGTCAAACAATGTCCGAAGAACTGCCCTCATCATCAGAAACTGCTCGAAAATACTTTGAGTTGTCTTGCCGACAGGATAGACCTCATCAACAACGACGCCAAATATCTCAAGATCAAGAGCATGCGCGGCAAGATCTCCAAACTTTTCTACGACAAATATCTCGCTCAGGGCACCAACGTCATACATCTCGGCTTCAACCGCAACGAAATGGCGGAGTACCTCAACGTTTCACGCCCGTCCATGTCGCGCGAAATGATCCACATGAAAGAGGACGGTATCATATCTTATCGCAAGGATGAAATCGTTATACACGACGTGGAGAGGCTCGCGGAGCTTGCCAATACCGCAAGATAACGTACTGAAGGAGCGGATATGTCCGTCGGCGAAATTGTTTTGATAGCGGCAGACCTTGCCGTAGCGTTGTTGCTTGCGGTATGGTTTACGGGATTATATTTCGGTATAAAAAGGCTCGTCAAGCCCGATAAACGTACGGTAGACTACCTCGTCGAATACGAGATAGAAGAGAAGGGTCTTGACCGCGCGATCACCGGTATACCTTTTGAACAGATGTTCCGCACGTCGAGGTTCGGTTACGAACTCGCCGCGCGTTTTTACGCATGCGAAGGCTCTTCGAAAACCGTGGTTTGCCTGCACGGGCACAATTCCTGTTTCGCTTCCCAACTCAAATATTTGCCTATCTTTCTTTCGCTCGGCTATAACGTGTTTATCCCCGATCACAGAAGAAGCGGTTTAAGCGGAGGGGATACGGTCACTTTCGGCGCTTACGAGAAGCACGACGTTCTCGACTGGATCTCCGAGCTTCGCGCGCGGCGCCCCGAGGACAGCGTCGCGCTTTTCGGCGAAAGCATGGGCGCCGCGACCGCCATTATGGTGGCGGCGGAGATACCCGACGCCGTATTCCTTATAGATTACTGCGGTTATGCCAATTTCGAAGGTTTGCTTACCCGCTATACCGATAACGAAGATATCCGCAAAGCGGTAATGCCGTCTATACGCCTTATCGCGGAACATTGCTTCGGCTTCGAAGTAAAAGAATGCGACGCGCTCGAGGCGATAAAAAGGGTGTCTTGTCCTATCCTTATAATGCACAGCAAAGCGGACAAAACGGTAAATTACAAAAACGCTCTGATGTTGAAGGAAGCGGCGCCGCAGGCGGAACTGCATACTTTCCCGGACAGCGTGCACGCGAGAAGCATAACCCAATATCCCGACGAATACGCGGATACCGTAAAAGAATTCGTGCGTAAAGCGGAAGCCGCTTACGCAAGGAGAGAAAACGATGCCTGACGACGAAAAAATACAACCGAACGACGAAAAAGCCGAAGTTAAAGAAAACGTCACCGAAGGGGAGGCTCTCACGGCGGACGGCGAAGCCGCCGCCGCAACGCTTACTCCGTCTACGGAACTCAAAAAGGCGAGATCGATAAGCATAAGCAAAAAAGCCGTTCTTATAGGCGCCGCGGTCGTGCTCGCTTTATTCGTTACGGCGTACATACTTACCTTTGTTCTCGAAAAAGGTACATAT
>JADINF010000176.1 GCA_017694145.1 Candidatus Stercoripulliclostridium pullicola | reverse complement strand
CCGTTATCCTTCTTACGCGCGCCTCGCGCGGCGCGCGCACGTAACATATTTTATCCGCCGTTTTTTTTGCGCCCGCTTCCGCAAGAAGCGGTATTTCCACGAATACTAACTCTTTGCCTTCGGCGCGGCGGGCTATTTCCGCCATTATCTCGCCGTGCGCGAGTCCGTTCAATTTTTTTCGCCTTTCCTCGTCGGAAAATATTATTTCGCGTATCTTCTTTTTGTCCGGCTCGTCGCCCGCGACGAACGCTTCCGGGAATAATTTACGGAGTTTGACAAGGTATGCGGGGTCTTTAAGAAGCTCGGCGTTTATCGCGTCGGCGGACAGAGTGTACGCGCCGAGTCCGCGCAGTATCTCCGCGACCGCGCTTTTCCCAGATCCTATTCCTCCGCATAACGCCACTATCATACTCACTCCACCGAATACCAGTCCGTTCCCGACTTGGCTTCCGCGATGAGCGGAACTCTCAATTCGACTACGTTCTGCATATTCTCCACGAGAAGCGCCGACACCGCTTCCACTTCCTCTACGGGCGTGTCTATTACCAGTTCGTCGTGCACCTGCAATATTATTTTTGCTTTGTAACCGCCCTTTTTCAGCGCGTCGTACACTTTGAGCATCGCTATCTTCATTATGTCGGCGGCAGAGCCCTGTAACGGCATATTCATAGCCGCGCGCTCCCCGAAATTCCTGATATTCCTGTTGGGCGAACGGAATTCGGGAAAATATCTTATCCTTCCCGCAAGGGTGCGGATATATCCGTGCGCGTGAGCGTATGCCACGTTCGCGTCCATATATGCTTTGACGGAAGGATAGGTTTCGAAATACTTTTCGACGAATTCCTTTGCTTCGTAGGGACGGATCCCCGTGTTTTTCGCAAGTCCGAAGGCACTAATGCCGTATATTATGCCGAAATTCACCGCTTTTGCGTTACGGCGCATCGAAGAAGTAACTTCGTTAAGGGGCACGCCCATTATCTTCGACGCAGTGAGGGCGTGTATGTCCTCTCCCTTGCGGTACGCTTCGGTAAGCACGGGGTCTTCGCTGAAGTGCGCGAGCAATCTCAATTCTATCTGCGAATAGTCCGCGGACACAAGTTTGTTGCCCTTCCCCGGTACGAACATTCTTCTTATTTCCCTGCCCTCGTCCGTACGGATCGGGATATTCTGAAGGTTGGGCTCCGTCGAAGACAGCCTGCCGGTGGAAGTAAGGCATTGCTTGAATACGGTGTGTACCTTATGCGTCGCGGGATCGGTCACCGCGCGTATGCCTTCGATATAAGTAGATTGCAGTTTCTTGATCTTGCGGTATCTGAGTATAGCGGTCACCACGGGGTGATCGAGTTCCTCAAGTATCTCCGCCGCCACGCTGTAACCGGTCTTGCCTTTGGTCTTTTTCCCGTGCGGGAGCCCCAGCTTCTCGAAAAGTATCACGCCGAGTTGCTGAACGGAATTTATGTTGAAACGTTCGCCCGCAAGCTCGTATATCTCTTCGGTGAGCGACTTGAGTTCCGCGTTGTATTTCTCGCCCAAGGAATTCAGTACGTCGAGATCCACCTCGAAGCCCGCCTGCTCGATGTCGTACAACACTTTGACTAGCGGAAGTTCCGTTTCCCTGTAAAGGCGCGTAAGTCCTTTGGTTTCCATTTCCTCGTCGAGCGAATCGTTGATCGCGAATGCGTTAGCCGTCGCGCCTTCTCCCGCGCCGCGCGCCGCGGCAAGTTCGTAATAATTCTTGTACGAATAATTGGAGTTGCAGAGATAGGATTTGAGAAGGATATCCTCGTAAGGCCCTTTGATTTCAACGCCCGCCCCTGCGAAAACGTAAAACTTGTCCTTGACGTCGAAAAGCACTTTGACTACCTTTTCGGAAGAAAGCACCTTGGCAAAAGCCGCCAGCGCGTCGTCGAAATTCACACCTTCGTCGAAAAGGTCTGCGGCGCACTTCACTTTGTACGCGCAAGATCCGTCCACTGCGAATTCGACGTCTTTGTCCGCTTCGACGCAGATCTTTTCGATATCGCCGTTAAGGATACCGTTCAGTGCGTCAAGGTTGTCTATTATGCGGATCTCCGCGCCTTTGAGCTCCGTCGCGAACGGCAGGAAACTGCCGTCGTCGACGGCTACCGCG
This sequence comes from Candidatus Stercoripulliclostridium pullicola, assembly GCA_017694145.1. GTDB lineage: Bacteria > Bacillota > Clostridia > Christensenellales > DTU072 > Stercoripulliclostridium_A > Stercoripulliclostridium_A pullicola. The sequence goes on along the minus strand of JADINF010000176.1, from coordinate 742 downwards.
TCTTTGTCGTCGTTCTTATTCCCGCTTTTACGTTTATCGGGTTTGGCTTCGGACTGCGAGGACTCGCTCCCGTAACGGAATCTGTCTATAAGTTTGAAGCATTCGAGCTCGTTGAGCATCAGGAAAAAGTCTTCGCTTATTTTATATTTGTCGAAAACGAGTTCGTCCAAAGTGCAATCGTAAGGCACCGACGTGTTTATCGTCGCAAGCTCGCGCGAAAGATAAACCTTGTCCTTATTCGCGGCGAGCTTTTCGGAGAGCTTCCCTTTAACTTCCGCTATGTGCTCGTACACGCCGTCTACGCTCCCGAAGCGCGCGAGGAGATCAAGCGCCGTCTTTTCGCCCACGCCGGGACAGCCGGGTATATTGTCCGAGCTGTCGCCCGCGAGCGCTTTGTATTCGATTACCTTTTCGGGCGTAAAGCCGTCAGCGGCAAGCTTGTCGAGATCGTATTCCGTAATGTCGGTGACTCCTCTGCGCGTATTGTACACGACGGTATTCTCGTCAACGAGCTGCAATACGTCCCTGTCGCCGCTCACGATAACCGTGTCGAGATCGAAGCGCTTCGCCATCGTACCTATTATATCGTCCGCTTCGTATCCTTCGAGTTCGAGTATTTTTATACCCATCGCGCGCAACAGATCTTTGAGAAGCGGCACCTGCATCGCGAGCGCTTCGTCCATAGGCTTACGGGTAGCTTTGTACCCTGTCTCTTATACACATCTGACGCTGCCGACGATCT
>JADINF010000175.1 GCA_017694145.1 Candidatus Stercoripulliclostridium pullicola | reverse complement strand
GCGGCGAATACGAATTGCTTACCGACGACGATATTTCGGTACTCGGCGGCATCAGCCTCAATCTCGTGGGCATGTTTACCTACGGCGAAGGCGAAGCGGAAGCGCAGGGCAGGAGCATTTCCGTTACGCTTGCGTCCGATACTTGGGAATTCAGCCGCATACTCGACATAACCGACAACGTAATAGAATTCAATCCTTATACGCTCACAAGCCTTGCGGAGTCTTTCCAAGTGGAATTCTTCGTGCGCAGAGCGCAGGGCGATACGTTCGAAACGCTTACGTTCTATCCCGAATATTACGCGGATACCGAGGAAAAGCTCCGCTCCGTCATATTGTTCAACAAGAGCGACTGGAGCAGTAACGAAACCTCCTCGGTAAGCTTCGTCAACACCTTCAAAACATCGGACGCCAACCGTATCACCACCGACGCCATTTATTCGCTCGACGCCCAGCAGATAGGTATCGACGAAATAAGCTTCGGTTTCGGAGCGGGCTTTGCCGTCAGCGGACAGGTTGAGCTCGTGATAGATCCCTTGAATCCGGTGATACCCGACACCGCGCTTGCCAGAGGTAAGGTGCTTACCTCTACGGGCGAAATAGTGCACCTCGACGAGGTGAACGTGGTCTGGGAGAGTTCCGTCTACGATATCCCGATAGCGGGCGGCACGCGCGCCGTATCCGCAACCGTTTCCAAAGCGGGCGAGATCGCGGAAATAGTCGTTCAGGTCACATATCTTAACCGTTCCACGCAGGGCATTTACACCACCGAACGCGGCTTCACCGCGGCGGCTACGCCCGTGGATAATTACTTCACCCTGATGCTCGCTTCCGTAAGCGGCACGGGAGAGGTGAGAAACCATTATATGTTGATAGATCCCATCAACTCCACGCTTTACGTGCCCGAAGGCGCCAACGCTTATTATACGGTGTCCGGCGCCGATCCCGCGAGAAGCAGTTATAAACTGCCTTCGACGTTGCGCCTCACTTTCGCCAACGACTATCCCGCGGGGTCGACTGCCGCTCTCGCCGCGGAAAAACTGGGTAAAGAACTCTATCTGAGCGAGGTCAAATGGCTGCTTTCGCGCGACATAACGCTCACGAACACCTCGGGTCCCATCACCGCCAAGGTAGTCAGCTTCCGCGTAAGTTACGAATACGAGGGCGTGACGTATACTTCGGGCGTCTACGATTACTTCGACGACTCGAGCGTGCTAGGCTCACAACTCGATCTGCAGCTCTCCACCACGGACAGACGGGTGGAATACACGAGTATTTCTGCCGTTCCCGAGGGCTCGGATATCGATTACCAGCAGGCGTTCGACGAATATTATATCGATCCTTACGATATTAAGTTCCCCGACAGCATTTCGATCAAGTTCACCGGAAGCTCCGTCGAAGAAACTTATACCGGTATCGTATGGGAATACGACGAGGATTATCTTGCGAGAACGGACGTCATTTCGGGTGCGATCGGCGACGAGCTGATGTTCGTGACGGCTTCGATGCAGGTTTACGGAACGAGGCTCGACATTCAGTTCTCGATCAAAGCGAGAAATATAGACATCACCGTCCCGTTACCCGGAGGCGGCACGACCACGCAGCCTCTCAGCGGCGGAACGCTTTACGTGCGTAAAGGCGTGCCGATAGAAGAGCAGCTGCCTACGAAACTGTACTATCGCTTCGATTATGCCGACAATACCACGCAGATAGCGGCGGTGCCGCTGTCGTTTGCCGCGGCGAACCTGCCTAACATCGACAACGTCGAAGCGGGCATGACCTATACCAATATCCGCGGCACGTTGGGTACGGTGGACGAGGACAACGTCACATTCACTATCATAGTCATCGATCCCAAGCTCTATGCCGTCAACGAAGAAACGAGCGGCGGCAACGTGACGGGATACTCTAACGGCGGCTTCTATTACGATTATATTCCGATAGGGGTGAACAGGGCGGGACAATACGTCGCGGGACCCGAAACCTCCACTCTGCCCGACAAAGTCGTCGTGACCGACGAAGGCGCGTATCTGGATATCGTGAGCGTAGAGTACGACGTTGAAAATCTCGTGGCGATATTCAACTGTACATACACATTCCTTTCCTTCAGCGACAGCCAGAACCTGAGCGGCGACGCCGAAGGCAACGGTCCGAATTCCGACAAGATGTCGATAAGCTTCACCGTGCCGATACGCACCTACGATTACACGACGATAGAAGCGCGCAGCGCGGAATTCAAGAGCGCGACGGTACGTTTCCCGCTCGGACAGACGATAACTTCGAGCGATATGCCTCTGACCGTTACCGGCATTGCTCCGCTGTGGTCGATGCAGAACGTCAACCGGAACCGCGCGGGAGAATACGAGGTCTCCTGCAGCTTCAAGAACGCTTACGGCGAAATAATCACGGGCTCTATGACGGTGATAGTCGAGAAGCAGCAGCTTACGGCGGACGACATAACCTGGACTACCGTAAACGGCGTGAACTTCCTTAACCGCGTCTATACCGGCGAAGCGCTCGATATCACCGAATACTTCACCATCAAGGATTTCCTGCGCGAGGACGGCTCTTACGGTCCCGTACAGAATTTCAGCGTGCAGTACAGTATCGACGGCGGCATAAGCTGGCAGGACGAGCAACCCGTGGCGGTCAGGCTCGAAGGCTCGCCCGAATACCGCGTGCGTATCCTGATAAGAGAAGAGGACGACTATAACGTTACCGGATACTACACGTATTATCTCGTCATCAACAAGTGCGAGATTTACGCAGAGGACATCTACTTCCATACGGGCGACGACGTGCCGATACAGGAGAGCGATTACGAATACGCTACCTCCGGCGGAACGGCTACCGTGAAGGTCAAGCAGGCAGTCTATACGTATAACGGCGCCGAACAGTATCCGATGATAGGCGGAGTGCCCAAGGGCGCGACGTACGAACTTATCTATGCGGAGTACGATCCAGAGAGCACCAATCCCGCGTACAACCCCGTGCTTCGTCCCATCAACGTCGGCGATTATCTTATGAGAATGACCTTCGTCGAAGACCAGCGCAACTACACCATGAACGCCGGTATGGAATTCACGATAGTCGTCCGCATCGCGAAGCCGGACATAAATTACACTTTACAGACGACGATGGACTATAACGGCGAATATCGCGACGCCGTGGTGCTTGCGGGCGGCGTGCCGTTCGAAGATCCCGGGGTAACGTTCGAATTCACCTACACTCCCGACGGATCGCAACAGCTCCCGCAGGGCTCGAAGATACGCGACGCAGGCAATTACATCGTTAAAGTGAAGATCGACGGCGGACAGAACTATCCCGACGGAGTACTCAACGACGTTTCGGTCACCATTGTTCCGAGGGAAATAAAGATCTCCGTCAACAGGGTCGAATCGGAGTATCTAGAAGAACTCAAGCCCTTCGATTCCGCGATAACGGTGGTTTCCGCGAACAATCCCGAGGAAGCGGGACTGGTCGGAACGGATACTCCGGCGATATTCGGCGCGTTCGACATAGCCTGGACGGGCGGAACGCTTACCTACAAACACATGGTAGGAAGCTACGAACTCGATTTCGCGACGAAGCCTTCGCATAAGAATTACGTGATCACTACGGAAAAAGGCAGCTATGAAATAGTGGCGCGCACGACGGGCGCGGTAGTCATTTCCGATAAGAACGCTCTCGACGCCGCGGTGGCGCAACTGCGTGACGGCGATACGGTACGCTGGTATCTAACGGCGGGCAATTACGGCAGCCTGACTATTTCGAAAAACGCTTCCGTAGCGATCGTGGGATCCTACGACCTTACTTCGGACGAGGAGAGGATCGCGGTAATCTTCGATTCCGTGACGATAGCCGCGGGCGACGTCACGCTCGATATAATTTCGTTTACGCCCAAAGCGTCCTCGTCCTCCGTATACGTGGGCGCCAAGGCGGGAGCGGTGACGGTATCTCGTTCCGAATTCGTCAATTCCGGCGCGACCGTGCTGATCGATTCCGTGGGCGTCAGAGCGCAGACGGGATATAGCGGCACGGTAGAGATCAAGGAGAGCTATTTCTACTCCTATTCCACGGCGGTATACCTCGAATCGGGAGCGGTCAATATCTCCGACTCCGGATTCTACTTCAACAACATGGGCGTCAACGTGGCTTCCGGCGACATAACGCTCAGCGACAACTCCTTCGTCAATACGAAAGGACCCGCCGTGTATATCGGCGCTTCCGATTCGGAAGTTTCGATATTCGACAACGTGTTCAAACGCAATAACGTCGCCATCAAGACCAACACGCCTTTACGTAACGACATCCGCGTGCAGAACGAATTTGCGGAGAACGCCGTGACGTTCGAAGGCTGGTCCGACGAGGAGTAAAAGAGGAAATCCCCCGATAAAGAAACGCCTTTCCGTAAGGAAGGGCGTTTTTTTGCGCACGCGCGATAAAAGCGCGTTAAGCGCGCATACTACCCGAAGAGCGGAATATGAAAAAGAAATTTTTAATACTCGCGGCTATCGTAATGATACTGTTCGCATTGGATCTTAAGATCACGCGCTCCGTAGCCTCCGCGCTCGCGGAAGCCGTTTATCCGGTATTCGTAGGGGGAGTTTTCGCGCTCTTTCTCAACGCGCCCGTCAAATTCGCGGAAACCACCTTTCTGAGCCGCATAAAGTCCACGAAAGTGAAAAGAGCTCTTTCGCTTACGCTCGCGATAACGCTTATCGCAGGCGTGGCGGCGCTTATGGCGGCGCTCGCGCTACCCGAACTCAAATCGAGCTTCTCCGCGCTCGAGGAAACGCTCGGAGCGGTCAGAGAGGGCGAAACGGAGTTTTTGGGAATTCGCAGCGACGTAATATCTGAGCTCGTGGCGAAAGGAGAAAAATTTCTCGCCGAGAAGCTGCCCGACGTGGCTTCGTTTGCGGTCAATACCGTTAAGGAAGCGGTTTATATTTTCATAGGGATAGCGCTCGGAACGATGGCTGTAGCTTCCAAAGAAAGCCTTGCGGGCGGGCTGTACGCCGTGATAGACAGATGTTGCGACGAGGGGCGCGCCGCGCTCGTCAAAGGCGCCGTCAGCGCGGCGGCGGACAAATTTTCGAGGTTCCTCGCGGGGCAGGCGATCGAAGCTCTGATATTCGGTACGGCGTGCTATCTCGCGTTCATCGCGTTCAAAGTGCCTTATGCGTTGCTTGTAGCGGTAGCGGTGGCGACCGGTAATCTCATACCGATGCTCGGCGGCTATATCGGCGGCGCGACGGGTTTCCTGATCGTGGTGACGGCGTCGCCCTCGAAAGCGCTCGTTTTCATCGCGATAATCCTCGTACTCCAACAGATAGAGCAGGTTACCACATATCCCGCGATAGTGGGTAAATATGTGGGACTTTCGAGCTTTTACGTGTTGCTCGCGGTAGTCGTGGGCGGAGGTCTTTTCGGCTTCTGGGGACTTGTGCTCGGCGTGCCGGTGGCGGCTTTCGCGTACAATCTTGCGGTGGTGCTCGTAAGGCGTAAGCCGAAAGAAGCGGTAAAGAACGAATAAAGGCTCGACGCCGCGGGAAAAACTTAATACAAAATACGACGTAAATCGTCGGGCGGTATTTAATTTCGCGCTCGCAAAGGCTGTATAATGCCGCTATGGAATTGTACTTTTCTTCCGGCGCCGTAAAGGACGCCGCGGAGTACGTGGCAAGGAAGTATCCGCGCGGAAAAGTGGGAGTGTGCGATAAAGAAGGCACGATGACGTCCGCGCTGAACGCCGTAGGCAACCCCACGGTGAAGGCGGACGAGGCGCGCTCCGACGAGAGCGTCAGAATGTTCGTTTGCGCGGGCGACGAAAGAGAATTACAAGCGGCGCGACTCATAGCGAAAGGAGCTCCGCTCGTCGTCGTGAGCGATTTCGCGTACGGCAATATATTTGATGATTACGTTATTTCGGGCAACCGTAATTTCAAATACGGAAACCTTGACGCGGTATTTTTCGATACGTCAGGAGATTGCTCTTATCTGTACTCTACGGCGTTCGCGGGGGCTTTCGGCGCGTATGCGGAGGCTCTTTGTCTCGCCTGCTCGGCGCGGCGGGGCGCGCGGGAAACGACCGCGAGAGAGCTTCTGCCCGTAGCACGCGACAATCTTTTCGCGGAGATATCCGCGGAAGACCTAATTATGCGTACCGCGGAAATAAAAGGGCGTCTTAACGAGGGCGATACGGGGTATTTCGGGTTTGCGCACTCTCTTTATCCGCTCGGCGAGGGCGAGAAGGGCGTTTTCCCTTACTTTTTCCTTAACTATATCGCCGTTTTCCTGACCATACGATTTACAAATTTCCGCTTTTGTAGTATATTGTTAGGGAAAGACGGAGTGCGAGCGCGTATTCTGGCGGAGAAAGCGGGGTTTCCGCTTTCCGCAGACGTAGAATCCGCCGCAATAAATCTCGAGCCGTACCGCACGCTTACCGCAAGATACGCTCCCGACGAAAGGGACTTGAAAGCCGTGCTCGACCGTTTTCTGGTGGAAACGGGGGGAGGGAAAGCGCATCTCGGTATGCTGCTCAACGACCTTACGCTCGCGGCGGGACTTGCCCGCGAGGACAAAAGTTTCATTTCGTTGCTTGCGGGGAGCGGATTTATAGACGCATTGACCGACCTGACCGCGTGAACCGATACGCGCGATAGATTGCAAAAGACGAGGTTCTGATATGAGAGTTACCGTGGACGCCGATCTGTTTTTATTCGATCTCGACGGCACAATTTATCTGGGCGACACGCCGATACCCGGCGCCGTCGACACGCTCAAGAAGCTGGAAAGCGCCGGCAAGAAGGTTTGTTTCCTTACCAACAACAGCTCGAAAGACCCCGCGGAATACGTGGAAAAGCTTACTTCAATGGGATATCCCGCAAAAATCGAGCAGATAATAACTTCCGCTACGGCTTCGATACATTTTCTCAAGACCTCCCGTCCCGGCAAAAGCGTATATCCCGTGGGAACGCCCACTTTCGTAAAAGCGGTGCGCGACGCGGGTATCGCGATCGACTCCGAAAACGCCGATATAGTTCTGCTCGCGTTCGATACGGGAGTGACGTACGACAAATTCTGGACGGCGAACGTTATGCTCGGCAAGGGGAGCGAATTCGTAGCCACGCACCCGGACAGGATATGCCCTTCCGACAGGGGGGATATGCCCGACGTGGGCTCGCTCGCCGCGCTTCTCGAATGTTCTTCCGGCAAGAAGGTTTCCGTCTACTGCGGCAAGCCTTACGCTTCCATGGCGGAGATAGTGAAACACCTCTACGACGTACCCGCCGACAGGATAGCCATGGTGGGGGACAGATTGTACACCGATATCCTTTTCGGAGTGAACAACGGGTTCAAATCGGTGGCGGTATTCACGGGCGAGATCACTCCGGAGTCGCTCATGTCGAGCGATATCGTGCCTACGTTTGCGTTCGGCTCCGTTTGCGAGTTGACGGAGGAATAGCGAAAAAGGGTTGCAAATACCCGCTCTTTATTATATAATTAAAAAACGAAACAAATCTTCTACGGAGATATTATGAAGAAAAAAGCGATTTTTGCGGTCATCGGCGTAATATTGTGCGCGGCATTGTGCCTTGCTCTCGCGGGCTGCAACAAAAAGTATAAGCAGGACGCGGTCGCTACCGATCGCTCCGGTATCGAAAACGTGGTTTCCAACGGCGGGCTCGCGGTAAAAGCGGGTAAATATCTGTATTTTATCAATGGTTATGCGGGTCAGGACGGCGACAACGAATTCGGTAACGTCGTCAAAGGCGCGATAATGCGCGTAGAGCTCGACGAAGCGGGCTTGCCCAAGACCGACACCCTCGCGACGATCGTTCCGAAGAACGTCTACAACACCAACGCGGATATCGGTATCGTCATAGTGGGCGATCACATTTATTACACCACGCCTTCGACGGACAAGGACGGCAGCGGTAACGCCAAGACTTCCGAAATGGTACTGATGCGCACCACACTGGACGGAGCGGAGAGCGAAGTCATCGCCAATTTCGACGACTATACTCCCGTTTACAGAGTGAGCGACGGATATATCGTCTATATGAACTCCGAAAACGAGCTTCACGTTATAGATCTCAACGACAAGAAATTCAAAGACAGTCTCGTGGACGAGGAAGTCGTAGCGTATACGTTCGCCGATTACGCGGATAACGCAAACGGCATGCAGAACACGGTATTTTATACCAAAGCCGCCGAGAACAGCTACGCCACCAACAACACGGTATGGGCGTACAGAGCGGGCGGCGCTCCCGTCAAGGTGATAGACGGACTTGCCTCCTACGACGCGAATAAGCTTGCTCATCCCGGCGGCTATTCGATAACTATTCTCGACAGCTATTTCGTGGGCGGCGAGGGCATAAGGCTCGTTTACACCAAGACCGACAGCGGCACCAACACGAAGTCCAAAGGCGTTTATGCATACGATTTCAATGCCGATCTTACTTTCAGCGAAGCGAAGGAAGTGCGTTACACCACGGGCGTGACCTATACCTCGCTTAAATTCATCGACGCCGACAACATTCTCGCGGCGGATTCCGATTCCGTCGATTATCTCCGCAAGGACGCTTCCGGCGCCTGGGTAGCGGACGCCGTGATAGAAGGCTCCTCGCTCAGCATACTGGACGTGCAGGTAAAAGAGGGAACGGTGACCGTGTATTATACCGCGAGCAACGCGCTGTACAAGATAGACGTGCTTACGGCGAACGGAAACGGCGGATACGATCTCAAGAGGGTGAGCGCCGTATCGCTTTACGGCACTACCTACAACACGACCTGGCTCAAGCTCGACAAAGTGCTCGACTGCGTGTACTTCTTCAATTCCGACGTAAAGGACAACGCATACTATCTCGCGCTCGGTAAAGTGGAGCCGCATAACTCCAATTCCCAGATAGCGTTGCAGCTCGGCAAATTCTCCAATGCGGACAATATCGGAATGCTCGAATCGACGGACGACGAAGAGGAAGAGTAAAAGATAGGAAAGAAACGATTTCGCGCGGCGCTTAAAGGCGCCGCGTTTTTTTGTGGGTGCGTTACGCGGAGTTGAGTAGAGGGCTCCGCGTCCCGAGAGTCTTACCTCGAAAAAAGAGGCGCTCCGCAAGGGGAGCGCCTTTTTCCAAACGAAAAGCGACGTCAGTTTTTCTTCTTTTCCGCGTCGGCTATTATAGCGCGGGCGGCGCGTTTCCCGGCGCTCATCGCGAGTATCACCGTCGCCGCGCCCGTAGCCGCGTCGCCGCCGCAATATACGCGCTCCATAGAGGTAAGCCCGTCCTCGTCCACGACTATCGTGCCGCGGGAGGTGGTTTCCAGTTCGGGCGCGGAGTTCTTTATGATAGGATTGGGCGAGGTGCCGAGCGCCATGATAAGCTGGTCGCAGGGTATGTCGAATTCGCTTCCCGCTATCGGGACGGGACGCCTTCTTCCGCGTTCGTCGGGCTCGCCGAGCTCCATCTTTATGCAACGCACGCCTTCGACGTGATCTTTACCGAGTACTTCGACGGGATTGGTGAGGAGCCTGAGCTCTATGCCTTCCTCTTCGGCGTGATGTATCTCCTCGCGCCTTGCGGGCATCTCGTCGCGCGACCTGCGGTAGACGATCGTCACCTTCTCCGCGCCCAGTCTTAGCGCCGTGCGCGCCGCGTCCATCGCCACGTTGCCCGCGCCTACGACTATTACGTTATGCGCGCGCTGTACGGGAGTGGCGGAATCTTTATTCATCGCTTTCATGAGGTTTACGCGGGTAAGGAATTCGTTTGCCGAGCATACTCCGTTCAGCCCTTCGCCTTTTATATTCATGAACATCGGCAGCCCCGCGCCCGTGCCGAGGAATATATAATCGTAGTCCTCTTTAAGGTCGTCGAGAGTGAAAGTCTTACCGATGACGACGTTGGTCTCTATGCGCACTCCGAGTTCTTTAAGTGTGTTTATCTCCGCCTTGACTATCGATTTCGGGAGCCTGAATTCGGGTATTCCGTAAACGAGCACGCCGCCGGGCTCGTGGAAGGCTTCGAATACGGTGACGTCGAATCCCGCTTTGGCGAGATCGGCGCCGCAGCTCAGTCCCGCAGGTCCGCTGCCGACTACCGCCGCGCGGTAACCGTTACGGACGGGAGCTTTTGCGGGCGTGCGGTTAGCTATCGCGTGATCGCCTACGAACCTTTCGAGCGCGCCGATGGCTACGGAACCGTTCTTCTTGAGTATGCAGTTGTTTTCGCACTGCGTTTCCTGCGGGCACACGCGACCGCAGATAGAGGGTAGGTTATTGTCCTGCTTGATGACCTCGGCGGCTCCGTCAAGATCGCCTTCCTTGATCTTTGCGATGAAAGCGGGAATGTTTATCCCCACGGGACAGCCTTTGCGGCACAGAGGATTTTTGCAGTTCAGGCAACGAGCCGCTTCCTTCGCCGCGGTTTCCGCGTCGAATCCCGCGTTGACTTCTTCGAAATTGTGCGCGCGAACTTCGGGCGCCGCCTCTCTCGTTTTGTTTCTCGGTGTGATCGCCATTATTTTTTACCTCCGCGTATTCTGCACATGTGTTCCGCTTCCTGTTCCTTGTAGAAACCGGCGCGCAGGCGCGCTTCGTCGAAATCCACGAGATGTCCGTCGAATTCCGGTCCGTCCACGCAGGCGTATTTTCTTTCGCCGCCCACGGTCACGCGGCAACAGCCGCACATTCCCGTGCCGTCCACCATGACGGAGTTCATCGACACTATCGTGTGCACGCCGAATTCGCGCGTCACGTCGCATACCGCCTTCATCATCATGAGCGGTCCCACCGCCATTACGACGTCGTATTTTTCTTTTCCGAGGAGTTCGCGCACCTTGTCGGTCACGAAACCTTTGCCGCCTTTGGAGCCGTCGTCGGTCATTATATGGAGATCGGAGGCGAAATTGCCCATTTCGCGTTCGTACATCAGAAGCGATTCGTTACGCGCGCCGAGCACCACCGTGGCGGGCTTTCCGATGGACGCAAGGTATTTTGCCTGCGGGTATATGACCGCGCCGCCTATGCCGCCGCCCACAAGCATCGCCTTGCCGTATCCCGTCAGATCGGTGGGGTTGCCGAGGGGACCCACGAAATCGGCGATATAATCGCCCGCTCCGAGTTCGGCGAGTTTCGCGGTAGTGGCGCCCACCGTCTGCACGAGTATGGTCACCGTGCCGAGCGTGCGGTTGATGTCGCAGATAGTGAAAGGCACGCGCTCGCCTTCCGAGTCGACGCGCAATATTATGAATTGACCCGGTTTCGCGTTACGGGCTGCCTCGGGCGCCGCTATCACGTATTCGTTGACGTTTTCCGCCAGCGTTCTTTTAGCTTCTATGAGATACATGCTTTCCTCACATATAAATTATTACGGATATTATATATCGTATTATCCGTAAATTCAAGTAATTTCGGTTTACACTTGCAACCGAAAGAATTAGATGTTATACTGTTTATAACTATAAGGTTCGGCTTCGCCGAGAGGAAAAATGGATTTCACGGCAAAATTGAGGGATAAATTCGTTGAATACGGATACGGATTAAGCGACGTGGCGGCGGAAAAATTCCTCGGATATTACCGCTTTCTCGTCGGGTACAACGGGAAGGTGAACCTTACCGCGATAACCGACGAAGACGGCGTTATAGCGAAACATTTTCTGGACAGTCTTGCGGCGACGCCGTATCTGAAAGAGGGCGTTAAGCTCGCCGACATAGGTAGCGGAGCGGGGTTCCCCGCGGTCGTCCTCAAGATATACCGTCCCGACGCGGACGTAACGATGTTCGAGAGCAACGGAAAAAAGACCGCTTTCCTCGAAGCGTTGACCGAGGAGCTCGGACTCAACGGCATACGCGCCGCGAATATGCGCGCGGAGGACGCGGGCAGGAAGGAACGTTACCGCGAAGCGTTCGACGTCGTGACGGCGCGGGCGGTCACGGAAACGCGGGTGCTTCTCGAATACGCGATGCCGCTTCTTAAAATGGGAGGCAGGCTGGTTGCGTACAAGGCGCATTGCGCGGACGAAGTCGCGGCTGCGGAGAATGCGGCGAAGATATTGGGAGCGGAGCTTACCGAGACGAAGGAGTACGCCTTGGAAGGCAATTTCCGCACCTTGCTCATTTATACAAAAACGGCGGAAACGCCTGAAAAATATCCGAGGCGATATGCGCGTATCGCGAGCGAACCGCTGTAAGCGGGGAGCGAACGGAGCGTAAGCGGTCGGGGAATAAGAAGAAAGGAGAAGAGGTATGGCAAAACGTATCGGAAAAGGTCTAAGCGAATTACTTGCCAATATTGAGGACGAAAGGCTTAGCGCGCCGGTAAAAGTGGTCGAAGGCGAGAACGTCTATCAGATGGAGATAGCGAATATCGAACCCAATCCGGATCAGCCCCGTAAATATTTCGGGGAAGCGGCGCAACGCGAACTGGAAGATTCCATCAGGGTACACGGCGTACTGCAACCGCTGATACTCGTAAAGCGCGGCGACAAATACATGATAGTCGCGGGCGAAAGGCGTTATCGCGCGGCGAAAGCGATAGGACTCAATACGGTACCCGCTCTCGTCAAGCAGATAGACGACTCGATGATAAGGGAAATAAGCCTTATCGAAAACCTGCAGCGCGAGAACCTGAACGCTATAGAAGAAGCGGAAGCCATCGACGAACTGATGCGCATGAACGGATACACGCAGGATAAACTCGCGGCGCGTATCGGCAAGGCGCGTTCGAGCGTTGCGAACACGTTAAGGCTTCTGGCGCTCGACGACGAAGTTAAAAGTCTCGTAAGGCAGGACCGCATATCGGCGGGACACGCCCGCGCGCTCGTACCCGTGACCGACAGGGAAACGCAGATAGATTTCGCCTATCAGGCTGCGGACGGCGAGATGACGGTGAGAGAACTGGAGCTCAAAGTACGTTATTATCTCAATCCCGACAAAGCGCCGCGTAAACTGTCGGGCGCGGAGAAGGTGAGGCTTTCCGCGGAGATGCGCGGATTTGTGGACGACATGAAGCGCATATTCTCCACCAAAGTCAAACTCGTCGGCAACGAGAACAAGGGCAGGATCTATATCGATTATTACAACGCCGACGACCTTCAGAGGATATACGAGCTGATGAGCAAGCTCAAATAGCAAAGGTTAACGTAAACGATCGCGCCGCGGCGTAGTCGTCGCGGCGTAAAAAATATTTTAATAATCAAACGGAGACGGTATGTCAGTCAGAACGAGATTCGCGCCGAGTCCTACGGGCTTCATGCACATAGGCAATCTGCGTACGGCGCTTTACGCTTATCTTTTCGCTCGCCATTACGGGGGCGAATTTATTTTACGCATCGAGGACACGGACGAGAAGCGTTACGTGCCCGGCGCGGTGGAACTCATCTACCGCACGCTCGAAGCGAGCGGCTTCCGTATAGACGAAGGTCCGCTGAACGGCGGCAAATACGGACCCTACGTGCAGAGCGAGAGGAAAGCCATTTATCAAGAGTATGCCCAAAAGCTCATAGAGCTGGGCGGCGCATATTACTGCTTCTGCGATAAAGAGCGCCTGGAATCCCTTATCGACGAAAACGGGAACCGCAAATACGATAAGCATTGTTTGCGGCTTTCTCCCGAAGAAGTCAAAAGAAAGCTCGAAGCGGGCGAGGAATACGTTATCCGTCAGAACATCCCGGAGCACGGAATGACGGAGTACGAAGATATGGTCTACGGCAGGATCTCGGTGGATTGCGCCGACCTCGAGGACAATATCCTCATCAAGTCGGACGGTATGCCCACTTATAATTTCGCCAACGTCATCGACGATCACCTGATGGGGATAACTCACGTGATGCGCGGAGCGGAATATCTCTCGAGCACTCCGAAATACAACCTTATTTATGCGGCGTTCGGCTGGGAGCCGCCGAAATACGTTCATCTTCCGGCGATAATGAAGGACGCGCAACACAAGCTCTCCAAGCGTTACGGCGACGCCAATTTCGAGGATTTCATCGCGAAAGGCTATCTGCCCGAAGCGATAATCAATTATATCGCGCTTCTGGGCTGGAGTCCCAAGAGCGATCTCGAAAAAATGGATATGGCGACTCTTACGGAGCTGTTCGGCGTAGAGGGGATAAGCAAATCGGGAAGCATATTCGACGAACCGAAAATGAAGTGGCTGAACGGGCTGTACGTCAAGGAACTGTCCGCCGAAAGGTTCGCAGGGCTTGCCGAGCCGTGGTACGCCAAAAGCGTCGTCGCCGATATATACGATCACGCGAAGTGGAACGCGCTTCTGCAAAGCAGGATAGATATTTTCTCCGAGATTCCCGAAAAAGTGGCGTTCATCGAGGATTTCGGCGAATACGATCTTGCGTTGTACGATCACAAGAAACTGAAAGCGGACGCAAGCGTCGGTTATACCGCGATAAATTACGCGATAGAGGCGCTCGAGCCGCTCGACGTTTTCGACGAAGAAAGCATTTCCGCGGCGTTTGCGGCGAAAGCGGAGGAGAAGGGAATGAAAAAGGGACTCCTTCTCTGGAGCGTGCGCGTGGCTGTGACGGGTTACGCGGTGACCCCGGGCGGCGCGGTAGAAATGGCGGACATTCTCGGCAAAGAGGAAACTCTGAGAAGGCTCCGCTTCAGTAAAGAACTGATAGAAAGGAAAGGCAATGTACAGAATAGCCGAATTTCGTAAAGTAAGCAGGGAGCGTTATCTTTCGGACGCTTCGGAAGTGACCTGCGAAGCACAAGCGAGCGAAGCCTACGAAAAAATAAAAATGCCCGCAAGAGCCACGCGCGGTTCGGCGGGATACGATTTTTACGCCCCTTACGACTTCGCGCTCGCGCCCGGCGAAACGGTCAAAATTCCTACCGGCATACGCGCCCTAATGGACGACGGCTGGGTGCTGATGCTCTATCCCAGGAGCGGGCTCGGCTATAAATACCGCGTTATGCTCAATAATACGACGGGCATAATCGATTCCGATTACTGTTATTCCGACAACGAGGGACATATTTTCATCAAGCTGTATAACGGCGGCGACAAGCGCATGGAAGTTAAGGAAGGCGCCGCGTTCGTGCAGGGCGTGTTCCTTCCGTACGGCATAACGAAGGACGACGACGTCACGGCGATAAGGAACGGAGGCTTCGGAAGCACCTCGCGTCGGTAACCGCAAGCTATTTAAGTATCCGCATGAGCCGCCCGTCAATGCGGCTTTTTCGTTGGCGGCGGGGAGCCTGCGCGTAACGCGAACGCATAAAATTCCGTCTTTACAAAGGCGCCGTGAGGTTTTATAATTATTATGTATCGACGATTGTCGTGCGCGTTCGCGCGTTAGAGGAGGTGCGGAATGAAAAAATTGGGAATAGTCGTTTTGATAATACTTTTCCTCGGTACCGTAGGGCTCGGAATTGCGGGTATCACGGGCTTTCGCGACGCGAACAACGCGCCCGCCGAGCTGACGGGCTGGCAGAAAGTGAGAGTGGCGGACGAAGCTCTCTATCCCGAAAATTTCGAATACGTCGATTACGCCGCGGAAGTGGTATTCGATTACGATAAATATCCCGATCTCGCGGACCAGGGGCTTTTCTGGTGCTATTACGACGAAGACCTCGGCAAGGTGGTGCGTCTTGACGCCGATTCCGACGAAGGAGCCGCGCTCGTCGATCCCGACAAGCCCACGATAATCAACGTTCACGGCATGATGGCGGACGGGCACTATAACGAAGAAGCTTATTACGTAAA
>JADINF010000024.1 GCA_017694145.1 Candidatus Stercoripulliclostridium pullicola | reverse complement strand
GGTGAGGATAACGCCCGTTATGTCGAGCTCGGCGTTGAAGGTGGTTGCCACGTTCACGGAATCCTGTCCGAGCATGCTGTCCACCACGAGCAAGATCTCTTTGGGATTGACTTTCGCCTTCACGTTACGGAGCTCGTCCATAAGCGCGCGGTCGATATGCAACCTGCCCGCCGTGTCCACGATAACTATATCGAAACCGTTCTGACGGGCGTATTCGACGGCTCTTGCGGCAATATCCACGGGGTCGGTCTGTCCGCGCTCGAACACTTCCACGCCCGCTTTTTCTCCTACGACCTGCAACTGCTTGATAGCCGCGGGACGGTAGACGTCGCAGGCGGCGAGCAATACCTTCTTGTTGTCGCGTTTAAGGAGATTGGCGAGCTTACCGCACATCGTCGTCTTGCCCGCGCCCTGCAAGCCGCACATCATATAGACCGTGGGCGGCTTGTCCGCCATCTCGAGCTTGGAATGCTTGCTTCCCATAAGCTCGATGAGCTCGTCGTTGACTATCTTAACGACCTGGTGAGAGCTCTCCAGTCCCTTGATTATCAGTTCGCCGACCGCTTTCTCGGAAACCTTGTTGATGAACTCCTTGACGACCTGATAGTTGACGTCGGCTTCGAGCAACGCGATACGCACTTCGCGCATTGCGTTCTTGATCTCGAGCTCGGTCAACGCCCCTTTGTTTTTCAATTTGGAGAAAGCGTGATTGATCTTCTCCGTAAGACTGCCGAACAGTGCCATTACAACTCCTTGATCTCGTTCAATATCTTTCTGAGCCTGTCAGCCGTTTCCGTATCCGTGGATACAATTACCTGCTCCAGTTCGGACATCAGACCGGTTATCTTGGCTACAAGTCCGAGTTTGGACTCATACTCGGTGAGTTTCGCCGTGGCTCTCACTATAACGTCCCTGACCGCCTGCCGCGAAATACCGCTTATCTCGGCTATCTCCGCAAGCGAGAGATCCTCGTCGAAATACTTTACGAGCACGTCGCGCTGATACTCCGTCAGTAAACCGCCGTAGTAATCGTTAAGCAATCCCATCTCCACGTTTTTCAGCATACCGCACCTATGTAAAGTATATTGCTTTTACATATTACAAAAAATAAAAGGATATGTCAAGCGTTTTTACTTAACATACCCTCTCGCTTCTATTTTTATACGTTATGCGAATATCTCGTCGATGAAATCCTCCGCGTTGAAGGGAAGAAGATCGTCTATCTTCTCGCCCACGCCCACGTAGACCACGGGGATCTCGCGCTCCGCGCTTATCGCCATGACAACGCCGCCCTTAGCGGTACCGTCGAGCTTGGTAAGGATTATCCCGTCGATGTCGATAGCTTCGTTGAATATGTCCACCTGCGGCACTGCGTTCTGACCGGTAGTCGCGTCGAGTACGATATAATTGCGCCTGTCGCAGTCGGGCATCTCTCGCGTGACCACGCGGTTTATCTTTTTAAGTTCCTCCATGAGGTTCTTTTTGTTATGGAGTCTGCCCGCCGTATCGATGAGCACTACGTCGGTGCCGCGCGCTTTCGCAGAAGCGAGCGCGTCGTACACGACCGCCGCGGGATCGCTCCCCTCGGAGTGCTTGACTATCCTTACTCCCGCTCTTTCCGCCCATATCTCGAGCTGTTCGCTCGCCGCCGCGCGGAAGGTGTCCGCCGCGGCTACCGTAACGGATTTACCCTGCGACATAAAGAGTTTGGCGAGTTTGCCTATCGCCGTGGTCTTGCCAACGCCGTTCACGCCCGCTATAAGTATCACGAGCGGATATTCGTAAGGGGGTATCTCGTAGTCTATGCTTTCGAGCATTATACGCTTCAATTCCGCTTTCGCCCTCGCCGTATCGGTTATCTTGTTGCGGTAGACGGAATCTTTCAGTTCCTCGATTATCGCTTCCGTAGCCGTCACGCCCATATCCGCGGAGATCATCGCGGTTTCGAGTTCTTCATAGAATTCGTCGTCCAAAGCGCGAGCTTTGAATAATTCGAATATCTTTTTGCCGAAGCTCTCTTTCGTGCGTTTGAGCCCCTCTTTTATTCTTGAAAAAAGTCCCATAAATGATGTCCTCCGCTCACGCGCTCTCGCTTTCGCCGTTTCTTACGCTCTTTTCGTCGGCGTGCTTGACCGCTTCGTCGAGCCTTACGCGCACCGTCCTCGAAACGCCCTTCTCCTGCATCGTCACGCCGAACAGCGTGTCGCACAGTTGCATCGTGGGCTTACGGTGCGTAACCACGATGAATTGAGTGAACTGCGAGAATTTCTTGAGGTACTGCGCGAATAAATGCGCGTTCGCTTCGTCGAGCGCCGCCTCTATCTCGTCGAGGATACTGAACGGCATCGGGTTCAGTTTGATAATCGCGAAAAGTATCGCTATGGCGGTGAGCGCCCTCTCGCCGCCAGAAAGCGGCGCAAGGTTGGAAAGCTTCTTGCCCGGAGGCTCCGCCATTATTTCGATACCGGCTTCGAGCACGCTGACGCCCTTCTCGAGCTCCATGCGCGCCCTGCCGCCGCCGAAAAGCTCGCTGAACACTTCGTTGAAGTTCTTGTTGATCTGATTGAAGCTTACGGTGAATTTCTCCACCATTTCCGTCGTAAGCTCGTCTATTATGCGCAAAAGATCCTGTTCCGCTTTCTGAAGGTCGTCGAGCTGGGACTGCATGTAATTGCAACGCTCCGACTCCTCCGCAAATCTCTGCTCGGCAAGTTCGTTGATGGGTCCTATGCGCTCTATCTTCGTGCGCAGACCGTTGATGTGCGACTGCGCTTTGTCCGGCGTAAATACGTAGCCCTCCGCTTCCGCGTCCACTCCCGCGAAGTACTCCTTCGCGGCGTCGAAGTCGAAGCCGTAGTTCTCCTGCATTCTCGTGGACATGGTAGCTATCGTGCTGTCCACCATTTCGAGATTGGCTTCCTCGCGGATAACCTTCTCACGCGTCTTGGCGGCTTCGTCGGTCTTCTCCGCGCGCAGTACGTCGAGCTCTTTCACCCGTGCGTTCATCTTGACGCGGCTCTCCTCGAGTCCCGCGAGCTCCGCTCGTAATTCGTCAAGCTTCGCTTTGTCTTCGGGCGCGAATTCGGAGCGGGCAAGCTGATCCTTAATGCGACGGAGATTGCTCTCGTTCATCTTGATACGAACGTTGAGCTCCGTCATCTCCTGCTCGATCGTCTTGCTCTCCGCTTTGAGCGCGGCGATATCCTTCTCCAGAGTGTCCGCTTCGTTGTCGAGCGCGTTGACTTCGACGGTCTTACGCATGACGGCGCCGGTAAGCTCGTTATACCTGCGCTTGTCTTCGGCGAATTTTTCCCTCAACTCGCTGACGTATTCGTCAACGTCGATCCTCTCGGTATCGGCTCCCTTTTTGTTCTTATCGGCTTCCTGAAGCGCAAGTTCTATCTCTTTTATGCGCTTACGGCTCTCCTCGTTGCCGCCGAAAAGCTTATCCATCTCCGCGCCGTACAGCTCGAGTTCTCTGTCGCACTGCGCAATATCTCCCGAAAGCTTCAATATATCCATTTCGAGCTTGCTTATACGGCTTTGGATGAATGCCACCGAGGAGGACAGTTTTTCGAGTTCGCTTTCGCGGTCGGCTATGTCGTCCTTGAGAAGCTCCATATCCTTTTTCGCCTGACGGAGCTTTTTCGCCATATCCTCTTTCTCGGATTCGCGCGAAAGTATGCGACCGGTGTTCTTGCCGGTGGAGCCGCCCGTCAGCGCGCCGCTCGGCGCGTATACGTCGCCGTCGAGCGTTACTATACGGAAGGAATATCCGTACTTCTTCGATACGCGCATAGCCGCGTCCTGATCTTCGGCTATGACCGTCTTTCCGAGCAGGTTGGATATGATGTTGTCGTAAATGCCGTCGTAGCGCACGAGTTCGCTCGCCACGCCTATGACGCCGTCCTCGTCCAAAGCGCGAGCCTGCTCGCGTGAGAGGTCGTTGCGCTTCATCGTGGTCATCGGTAAGAAAGTCGCCCTGCCGAGATTGCGCTCTCTTAACCTCTGCATAAGTTTGGAAGCGTCGTACTCGTTCTTCGTTATCACGCTTTGCAGCGATCTGCCGAGCGCTATTTCGACGGCTATCTGCACGCCCTTGGGCACGGAGATTATTTCGGCTACGGTACCCACTATCATTTCTTTTATAGCGGGATCGCGGGCGGCTTCCGCCATAAGGTTCTGGATACTGCCCTCGTAATCGAAATATTTATTTATGTTTTCTTCTATGGTTTCGAGTTTGAAAGTAAGGTTCTGGATACGGTTGCCTAGATCGGTGCGGCGTTGGAGCGCTTCGTCGTATTCCCTTTTCGCCGCGTCGCGGTTCTCGGTGGCTTTGACGAGTTCCGCTTGCCGCGAAGTCTTTTCGGCAGTCAGCTCTTCCGCCTGCGCCGCGAGTTTCGCGCGCGTTTCCGCCACTTTGTCGCGCACCGCTAGTTTGTCGTCGTAGTCGCCTTTATTGCTCGCGAGCCCGTCTATCAAAAGCTTGCGCTCCAGTTCGAGCGCCGCTACGTCCTTCTCTATTGCGGCGTTTTTGTTGAGCTTGTCGAGGAACATTTCCCTGCCCGCTTCGATGGCTTTTTCTTCCCTGTCCACCTCTGCGGCAAGCTCCGTCTGCTCCTTGCGCAGTTCTTCGAGCGCGGCGCGCTCCTTGTCGGCTTCCTTGCGCTTCGCGTCCGCTTTATAAAATTTGTCCTCTATCTGCTTCGCTCTGTCGGCAAGCTTCGTTTCGTCGGCTTTGAGCGATTCGGCGGCTTTCGCGTCGTCCTCGTTGATATGCTCTATATCCCTCGCAAACGCCCTGCTGTCGCCCGCAGCTTTCTCCGCCGCGACCATAAGGTCGGTTATCGCGTCGCGTACGCTGTTCGAATATTTGTCGCCGTTCTCGATCCCCATCATCGTGACGGTGTATTCGTTGTTCAGTCTCTCGAGTTCGGCGCTCTGCTCGGCGTGATCCCTGCGCAGTTTGTCCAGCTTTTCGGTAATGCGCTCGCGGTTCGCCGCGCTGTTCTCGCACTGGTACAGATACAACGCCACTTCCTGGTATTTGAGTTCGGCGCGGTAAGCCTTCACCTTCCTCGCGTCGCCCGCTTCTTTTTCGAGAGGTACGAGAGAGGAACTCACCTCGCTCAAAAGGTCGGTAAGCCTCTGCATATCCGCGCGCCCCGCGTTGAGCTTGCGCTCAGTCTCTATCTTGCGCGCCTTGTGCTTGGATATCCCCGCCGCTTCCTCGAATATCTTGCGCCTGCCGTCGGGCTTCGATGACAGTATTTCGTCTATCTTGCCCTGACCGATGATGCTGTAACCCTCTTTACCGATACCGCTGTCTCGGAACAGGTCGATAATGTCCCTCATTCGGCAAGGTCTTCTGTTGATAAGATATTCGCTCTCGCCGCTACGGTCGAGTTTGCGGGTGACCACCACTTCGTCGAATTCGATAGGATACCTGCCGTCGGAATTGTCGAGGTAAAGGCTTACCTCGCAATAAGACTGCGAACGGCGCGATTCCGTTCCGTTGAATATAAGATCGGGCATTTTCTGCACGCGCAAAGTCGTGGGCGCCTGCTCTCCGAGCACCCAGCGCACGGCGTCGATGACGTTTGACTTACCGCAACCGTTAGGTCCGACTATGCCGGTGATATTGGTTTCGAAATTGACCTCGGTCTTGTCTCCGAAAGACTTGAAACCCTGTAATTCGATTTTTTTAAGATTCATAATGTTTCTCCTGAACTCCGCAGTGCGCTCGCGCGCGCGAGCCCATACAGATATAAGTATAACGTATCCGGGATAAAAACGCAAGGCGTAATTTCAGAAAACGCGCGCAATCGTACGTACGCAAAAATCGATAAAAAACTCAAATCTTTTTCAAAGCGGCTTCCGCAGCGGACTGAGCGGCTTTTTTCTTGGAAGCGCCTGCGCCCGAAGCGCATACCGCGCCGTCGAGCAGAACTTCCGCGACGAACGTTTTGGGGTCGCAGGGCGAAACGCCTACGATAAATTCCGCTTTGATACCTTTACGGACCGCGGTTTCTAGGAGTTTCGACTTGAAATCGGTTACGTTGTCAACGGTATAAGTGCGACTGAGCTCGTCAGCAAGTTCGCGTAAAATGAACTTCCGGCTTTCGTCGATGCCGCCGTCCACGGCTATCGCGCCCACCAACGCTTCGAAAAGGTCTTCTTTAATGTTCTTGCTTTCGCGCACCTCGGTTTCGTTATTTCCGGAGGAAACGCGCAGATATTGCACGAGATCGAGCCTTTCTATAACGGCGGCAAGCGTTTTGCCGGAAACAATGTTCGCTTTCGTCTTGGTGAGGAAGCCCTCGTCCGCTCGGGGCTAGCGCTCGTACAGATATGCGGCGACCACCATTCCGAGTACGGAATCGCCCAAGAATTCCAGCCGCTCGTAGGAAGGCATGGCGTGTTCGTTGGAAAACGAAGCGTGCGTGAAAGCTTCCGACAACAGTTCGACGTTGCGGAAAACGTATCCTATCTTTTCCTGTATCTTGAGCGGCTCGAACATGACTATTAAAGTTCGAGCGAAGTGCTTACGCCGGCGGACGCCACGGTATAAGCCTGTATGACGGATGCAGCGATCGATTTCGCTTTGGAACTTCCGTGCGACTTGACCACGACTTTGGTAAGTCCCAGAAGCACCGCGCCGCCGTAGCCGTTGTAGTCCATGGTCTTTTTGACTTCCTTGAAAACGGGCTTCATGAGAAGATAACCGAGTTTGGCGCGCAGCCCTCCCGCGAGTATACAGTTTTTAAGTATGGTCATGAACGCAAGCGCCGTGCCTTCGCAGGCTTTGAGCGCTATATTGCCGCTGAAGCCGTCCGCCACGACGACGTCGTAATCGCCCGAAAGTATTTCGCGCGCTTCCATATTGCCCACGAAATTTATACCCGCCTCCGCCTTGAGCAAAGGGAAGGCTTCTTTCGTGAGTTCGTTGCCCTTCTTGTCCTCGGTGCCGTTGGACAG
>JADINF010000023.1 GCA_017694145.1 Candidatus Stercoripulliclostridium pullicola | reverse complement strand
GCGGCTTACGAGGAGAAAGAGGTTTCTCTTGCGGGCAGGCTGATGTCCAAGCGAGTAATGGGCAAGGCGGCTTTTGCGCACATTCAGGACGGGACGGGGCTCATACAGCTTTATTTCCGTATCGACGCGTTGGGCGCCGAGGCGTACGAAGCTTTCAAGAAAGTGGATATCGGCGATATCATCGGCGTCAAAGGCACAGTATTCACCACGCATAAAGGCGAGATAAGCGTCAAAGCGAGCGAATATATCCTGCTTGCCAAGTCGTTGAGACCGCTTCCCGAGAAGTATCACGGTCTGAAGGATCAGGAAATACGTTACCGCAAGCGTTATCTCGATCTTATCGTCAATCCCGAAGTGAAAGACGTATTCGTCAAGCGTTCGCGCATAATAACGGCGATACGTACCTACCTCAACGAAAAAGGCTACGTTGAAGTGGAAACGCCCGTGCTCAACACTATACTGGGCGGAGCCAACGCAAGACCCTTCATAACCCACCACAACACTCTCGACATCGACATGTACTTAAGGATAGCGCCCGAGCTTTATCTCAAGAGGCTCATAGTGGGCGGCTTCCTCAAGGTGTACGAGATGGGCAGGCTTTTCCGCAACGAAGGAATGGACACGAAGCACAATCCCGAATTCACGACCATCGAGCTGTACGAGGCTTACGCGGACTATAACGACATGATGGATCTCACCGAGGAATTGTATAAGTATTGCGCCCGCGAGGTGCTCGGTACGACCACGCTTACCTATCAGGGCGAAACGATAGAGCTCGGCGGCGCGTGGCGCAGAGTGAGCATGGTGGATATCGTTAAGGAAGTCACCGGTATCGATTTCGGCGAAGGATACGACGCCGCCAAGGCTCGCGAAGAAGCGAAAAAGCTGGGTATAGAGATAGCGGAGAACGACTCCTGGGGCAACGCCCTTTATAAGGTATTCGACGAAGCCGTGGAGCAGAGTCTCGTACAACCCACCTTCGTTATCGACTATCCCGTCGAGGTCAGCCCGCTCGCGAAACGCAAGAAGAGCGATCCGAGACTTACCGAGCGTTTCGAATTCTTCATCACGGCGCGCGAAATGGGCAACGCTTTCAGCGAGCTCAACGATCCTATAGATCAGCGCGCGAGATTCGAGGATCAGGTCAGGAAGAGAGAGAAGGGCGACGACGAAGCGCAGATGATGGACGAAGATTACGTCAACGCTCTCGAGTACGGACTTCCCCCCACGGGCGGACTGGGCATCGGTATCGACAGAATGATAATGCTGTTCACCGATTCCGCGAGCATCAGGGACGTGCTTCTCTTCCCCACGATGAAACCCGTCAAGGCTTGAAAGTGAAACTTCCTCTCAACGAAGTACTCGGACTGCATACCGAAGATATTTCCTTCCATACCCCCGCGCACAACGGGGGTATTCTCAATCCCGCGCTCGCTTCGGCGAAATACGACGTTACGGAACTTGCTTATTCGGACAACCTTCTTTTTCCCGAAGGGGTCATAGCGGAGTCGGAGGAGCTTGTTTCGCGCGCCTACGGCTTCGACGGGAAAAGCGTTTATTCCACGGCGGGAGCCACCGCCCTCATACACGCGGCGATATATGCGCGCGCGCCTTACGGCAATATCCTCGTATACGGCAACGCCCACCGCTCGGCATACTCGGCGTTGCGCCGAGCGGGGGCGAAAGCCTACCGTTATTCGGGCGGCGACCTCGCGGGCGCGCTCCGCTTGAGTAAAGCCGCGACCCTTTTCGTCACCTCTCCCGATTACTACGGCAATACCTTGCCGCTCGGCGAGATCGGAAAGATCGCCGCGCGGTACCGAGCGGACGTCATCGTAGACGCTTCCCACGGAGCGCACTTCGCGTTTTCCTCTAAACTTCCCGATTCGGCTACCCTATACTTCGATACGGTTATCCATTCTGCGCATAAAACGCTTCCCGTTCTTACCGGCGGCGCGATCGCGCACGTTAAGAGAGAGAAGGAAACGGAATTCGTGCGCGCTTTCCGCGACGTGCATACCACTTCGCCTTCCTATCCCGTAATGGCGAGCACGGAGTGGGCGGCGGCTTATATGCGGGCGAACGGCGAGCAGCTTTACGCGGGCGTATTCGACCATATAGCGCGGTTCAAGGAGCACGTCGGGGGCTTGCCGCTCCGGGTAGCGGACGTCGACGATTTCACCAGGTTGGTCGTGTACTCCGAGGAAGCTCCCGCGATATGCGCGCGGCTCGCTGAGCAGGGAATATATCCCGAATGTTCGGACGGCGAGAAGGTCACGTTCATAGTCACCCCGTTCAACGCGGCGAAGCTCGGTAACGTAGCGAATATTTTGTCTGACTTCCCTTACGCGGGCGCAAAGCGCGCGCGTAAGCCGCTTCCGGAACTCCCCGAAGGACTTACCGAACTCACGTTCGGCTTCGAAGCGGAGCGCGTATCCTTACGCGAGGCGGCGGGAAGAATATTGTACGAAGGGGTGGGAGCATACCCGCCCGGCGCTCCCGTGCTCGTTCCCGGCGAATATATCACCCCCGAAAAAAGGGATATTTTACTCGAATTGTGCGCGCGCGACGATTTATCGCTCGTCGGACTTGAAAAAGGCGGCGTTCTTGTGTTAAAATAATCAATCGGCGGGGATGCGCAAAGCAGCGCCCCGTGAATTCGACGGAGAAAGAAGTGAAAGGCAGATTCATCACCCTCGAGGGTTGCGAGGGAGTGGGCAAGTCCACTCAGCTCCGATTGCTCGCGGAATATCTTAACAGAGAGGGCATAGACACGGCGTTCACCCGCGAACCGGGCGGCACTCCGCTTGCCGAGCGTATACGGGAGATACTTCTGGACGAAAATCTCGTTATCTCGCCTTACGCGGAAGCGGAACTTTTCGCCACCGCCCGCCGCGATCATATCGACAACCTTATCCTTCCTTCGATAGAGGCGGGGAAACTCGTTGTCTGCGACAGATATATCGATTCCTCTCTCGCCTATCAGGGAGTGGCTCGCGGACTGGGTATAGAGCGCGTTTACGAGATAAATTCCTACGCCCGCGAAAACTGTATGCCGGAGCTCACGATATTCATAGACATGGATCCCGCCAACAGCTGGAGAAGGCAGAAGGGGAAAGAGGTCATGCACGACAGAATGGAACGCGAGAGCGCGGCTTTCCACGCCGCCTGTTACCGCGGGTACAAGGAAGTCGCCGCACGCGAACCGGAACGCTTCGCGCTCATCGTTCCCGAACGCGACAAGACAGCCACGCACCTCAAAATAGTGGAAGCGCTCAAAGCGCGCGGTAT
This sequence comes from Candidatus Stercoripulliclostridium pullicola, assembly GCA_017694145.1. Classification (GTDB taxonomy): domain Bacteria; phylum Bacillota; class Clostridia; order Christensenellales; family DTU072; genus Stercoripulliclostridium_A; species Stercoripulliclostridium_A pullicola. Next base: position 564 of record JADINF010000023.1, on the reverse strand, counting down.
CGTATGATAAGCGATCTTCTGAGGAAAAGCGAAGCGTACCGCGAGATCGCGTCGTCCGTTGCGGAAGGAAAAGCCTCGCACACATATCTTGTGACGGGCGACGACACCGTTACGCGCAAAGCGTACATGATACTGCTCGCCATGACCTTCCTCTGTAAGCGCGGAGGGTGCGGCGAATGCGAGATATGCACGCGCATAACGGCGGGCGCGCATCCCGACGTGCACGTCTACAACTCGGACGGTAAAATGCGCGTAGAGGATACCAATTTCCTTATTTCGGAAGCCTCTATGAAGGGCTGGGGAGAAGGGCGCAAGCTTTTCTTCATCGACAGAGCGGAAACTTTGTCGCCCGCGGTGCAGAATAAGCTACTCAAGCTCATAGAGGAACCGGAGGGGGAAACCGTGATAATGTTATTCGCGTCCTCCGAGGTGCCGATACTCTCCACCGTCAAGTCGCGCACGAAGAAGTGTTATCTTCCCGTGTTTTCGGCGGAAGAGATATACGCGGAGCTTCTCGAAGAGGGCGTGCCGCGCGCGCAGGCGGAAACGGCGGCGGCGCTGTCG
>JADINF010000174.1 GCA_017694145.1 Candidatus Stercoripulliclostridium pullicola | reverse complement strand
CTCATACGCGCTCCTTGAATCCGCTCCTCACGCGCTACACCGCGCCGACGGCTTCGAGTATCGTCGAAAGTACCGTGACCGCTACGAGCATGACTATAAGAGCCGCGCACCACGGATCGCGAACGACACCGTTATCCTTTAAGCCGTTACCGACGGATACGCCCGATGCGGGCGGCACTCCCGTCGCGTCTGCGGTATTATTATGATACCATATATTATTGTCTTTAACGACAGCTTTTTTACGGAAAATGTAGAATATCCACCGTTCTTTGCGATTAAGCTCTTTTCTGCCCGCAATTTTCACGAGTCCGTAGAGCGAAGGATAGAGAACGGCGGCGCCCGCAACGCACATCGCGCACAATATGGCGGCGCTCCGCGCGTCGAGCGCCGCAAGCGCGTTATAGCCGGGGATGAGTCCCAGGAAAAGCGCAAGCACGTTATTGAGAAAATGCACGGCAACCGCGTACCATATATTGTCGGTGGCTTCCACAAGGTATGCGAGCACTACACCCAATATAAACTGATGCACCAGCTGCGCGGGATTGAAATGACCGAGCGCGAAAACGAGCGCGGAGAGCAATATCGCTTTGACGCCGCCCTTTCTGCGGTAAGAGCCGAGCAGAACTCCGCGGAACATGAATTCCTCGCCCAGAGCGGGAGCCACGCATACGCACAAAAGTCCTAAGACCGCGTTAAGCGGTTCCGAAGGGTCGGGAAGGTCGGTAGCGGAATAAATGCCCGCCGTTTCCAGCAACTTATTGAAGCACACCGCGAGAAGAGTATTCTGCATGAATATCCCTATCGTGACGGGTACCGCGATTGCCAGCGCCGCAAAAGATATTTTACGTCTGAAAGGAACGTTTAGCTCGAAAGCTTCCCGTCTGAGAGAGAATAAAACGCACACGGCTATCAGGAATCCCAGTTGCGTGCAAAGGTAACTCAGCCAGGTAGCGACGTCGCCTTCGGGGAAAAACGCGACTATAGCGGACAACGCGAAAGCGGCGGCAAGACCGCCGACGTAAACGAGCGTGGATTGCTTGGAACCGAATTCGAATCTTTTGTCACCGTCCATCAGCTTTCACCGTTTCCGCATTTACGTATTGAGTAGCGATGACCATCTCATAGTCCTCGCCTTTGCGCGCGCCCGCCTTTTCCATATTCTCCGTAGCGGTGCCGTACGCAAGTTCGTAAGTATTGTTCTGCTCACTCAGGTGCCCTAATATAAATTTACGGGTACCCGTTTCTGCAATTTTTATCATAGCCTGCGCGCAGGACACGTTGGAAAGATGTCCGCGCGTACCGAGTATGCGTTGCTTTAAGTATTGCGGATAGGAGCCGTGTATCAGCATATTCACGTCGTGATTGCTCTCTATCATCACCACGTCCGCTCCCGACGCCGCTTCCATTACGGTGGGGCTGAAATACCCTAGGTCGGTAGCGTATACGAATCGCGTTTCGCCGTCCGACACGGAATATCCTACCGGATACACGGCGTCGTGCGAAATGCGGAAAGGTCTTATCTCGAACCCCGCCGCCGCGAAAGGATTAACTTCTTTGTAATAGTAGCCGCCGCGCATACCGGTACGCCTTTTCACTGCGTTCAGCGTGCGCTCGTTGGCGTATACGGGTATGGCGTAGTTCTCGGCTATCGCCGCTATGCCGCGTATGTGATCGTCGTGCTCGTGAGTCACGAGTATGCCTTTCACTTCCGTGAAATCGGCGCCGACTTCTTCAAGCGCTGCGTTCAGCCTTGCCGCGCTCACGCCGCAATCGATCAGAAGCCTTTTTTCGCCGGAGGTTATCAGTACCGCGTTCCCCTTGCTTCCGGACGCAAGCGCGGTTATCTCCAGAGCCATTACTTCAAGACCGCCGTGTATCGCTCCGCCATTTTTACGGGATAATAGCTTTGCTTGGATTTCCTCAAGCCTTCGAGTCCCATATCTTCCTGCTTATTTATATACCTCACCGAAGAAAAATGTTTGGCGCAAAAGAGATTGTCGAGCGTGGGATATATGCCGCGATAGCTTATGTCGCCTTTCTCGAAATAAAGCGCGCCTATGCCGTTGGGCAACACTTCGCCCGCCGCAAAGCCGGCGATCTTACCGTCTATCTCCATTACGTCCGCAAAACAGTTGAAGCCTTCGAGATCCTTTATCACTTTGTCAATAACGATTATTTCCTCGTCGACTTCCACTTTTTCGAGATCCTTATACTTTATCCAGCCTTCCTGCTCGCAGAACCGCACGCCGTTGTCGATATGCCTGTAACTCCATTCGCACAGAAGCCGCATCACGCCTTCCCTGTCCTCGGGAGAATATGCGCGGAATTCGTATTTCGGCTCGAAACGGTTGATGAAATTCCTTTTTGAATGATATTTGCCTCCTTGAAGCCCGATGAGATCTTCGGGCGCGTAAAGGTATTCGCTCCTGTCCGGGTTGTACGTCACTTCGTAGCCGCGCGCTCTGAGCATTTCCGCCTGCCACGAGTTAACCCCGATTATCTCGCTTACCCCCATTCTTTCGTACGCTTTGACCGCTTCTTCGTAATCCTCTTTCGAAGCGGTCAGCGGCGAAATATAACGCCGCTTTCCATCCGCTAACGCGCTCAACAGCGCATAAACGTCGTTCACCTCTACAAGACAGTCGTAAGGAGCGAACCAACCCGCTATGGTAGTAAGCGCATAGCCGGTGTCGTCGGTAAGCGCGGTATTCATCAATTCGTAAATTTTACGGTAATCTTCTCTTTTCGGTATGTACATATTAAGAATGCTTCCTTTTTCGGATTTGCGCGTATTATTTTACTACCCGCCGACGCGGGTAGTCCGATATCGCGTTACGCCGGTCGTCTCGTCAATCAATCGGTTATTATCGGGATCTTGGCAAGATAGACGATATCTTCGCGGTCGGCGGCTTTGCCTTCTGCGAGTACGAAAGCTTTGCGGAAAATTTCTCCGCCGGCAAGCTCGACGAGTTTTTCGAGCCCGGTAAGGCTGCCGCCCGTGCTTATCACGTCGTCCACTATGGCGACCTTCTTACCGCGCATGAGCGCGGCGTCGTGCGCCGAAAGATATAAAGTCTGATCCGCCGCCGTGGTGATGGATTTCACCGTCACCGACACGCCGTCCTGCATGTAAAGCTTTTTCGATTTGCGCGCCACGCAGTAGAACTCGTGTCCCAATCTGCGCGCTATGCAATGCGCGAGCTGTAACCCTTTGCTTTCGGCGGTCAGCACCACTTCCGCGCCTTGGAGCTTTTCCGCAAGCTTCTCTGCGCAGTGCTCCGTAAGAGCCTGCGCCCCGTGAAGATTGAAAAAGCAAATACTTATGCCGTTCCCTATCGGAAGTATCGGCAAATCGTGTTTGTAACCGCAAATATCGAGAGGATAATATCTTTGCATAATCCTAAATCTCATAATCCGCCGCTACGGACGCCGAACGAACGGCGTGCATGTGCGGCTTCACGACCCCGCAATGATAGGGATCGCGTTGATAACTTTCGAGAGCCTCCCTGTTCTCCACCTCGACGGAAAGCGCTATGTCGTACGAGCGCTCCGAACGAAGGAAATCCACACCCACTTCTATCGAACGCAGTTCGGGAACTTTACCCGACATCGAGAGAAGGATCTCCTTCGTTTTCGCGAGGTTTTCCTCGGTAGGCTCTTTCAGTTTGAAAAGAACGATATGTCTGATCATAACTATTCGATCTGTTGTTTCACGGTGCCGTAAAGCTCTTTGATCATCGCGTCGCGTTCTTTGAGTTCTTCGGCGGGAAGCTCGGCAAGTTTACCCGCCTTATTCGCCTCAATGAAGTAACGCATGCGGTGCAGTTTCTTGTTGGTGACCTTGAAGCGGAAGGAAGCGAACAACGCTATACTTATGAGAACGGCTATCGAAATACCCATGATGAGTCTTATGGCGAGCAACGCGCCGTCGGACTGCACGATATAGATATCGGGAGCATCGGAAGACTCATAGTTCGCCGCGTCAAGAAGCCAGCCGACGAGTCCCACGCCGAGCGCGCCCGCTATCTTACGAATGAGCGTCATCATACCGGAGTAACTGCCGGTGGGACGGTTGCCGGTAGCGAATTCCGCGACGTCCACGGTGTCGGGGAAAATGATCCAGGGCATCATCTGCGCTCCGCCGAAGCCGAGTCCCATGATGAACGCGAAGATCGGGATCAGCACGGGGGGCGTCCAGGAAGGCGACATTACCGCCATCATTATACCGCCCACTATGTAGCAGGGAAGTCCCATACGGAATGCGAACTGCTTGCTTTTCTTATCCATTACCCACCTCACGAGCGGGAAAGCGATGACCGCCGCAACCATGAGAGGCGCAACGATGAACATAGAGGAGAATTCCATACCGAGGAGCGTTTCGCCGTGCCAAACGTCGGTAGCGTAATAAACGGCGAGCGCGGAGAGCATATCCATACACATAAACGCGGAGGAATACATCACGATATGCCATCTGAAAGACTTGTTTCTGAAAGGTTCGGCGTAATTTTCGATAAATTTACGCAAATTGAATTTCTCGCGCGGACCGGTAGGCTGTATTCTTTCTTTGACGAAAATGCTCGCCACTATCAGACCGCCGCCGAAAAGCGTACCGAATACTATGGCTATGATAAGCCAGAATTCGGTGCCGTTGATGGCGGGAAGCATACTGCTTTCGGGAGTGGTGTAAGCTTCGAGCACGAGAAGCGGGACGATATACGCTATTCCCGCCGCAGCCGAGCTGAATATAAGTTTGACGGTGTTCGCGTTATTACGTTCGCGGAAGTTAGGCGAAATATCCGAAGCGAGGGAACAATAAGGCACCTGGGTGATGGTCGAGAAGGTATTCCATAACAAATACATTATGAGTATGTACGCTATGAATCCGCCGTCGCTCATACCCCAGGATTTGACGGGAGCGAAAAGGAGGAACAAGCCGACTATAAGCAAAATACCGCCCACGAACATATAAGGCTTACGTCTGCCGTAACGTGAACGTGTGTTGTCGGAAATAACGCCCATCAGCGGGTCGCTTACCGCGTCCCAAAGCTTGGCTATCATCATGATCGTCCCGGCAAGAGCCGCCGTAATACCCAGAGACGTCATGTATTTGAGCATTATGCAGGACATGAGCGCTACGCCGCCGCCGTCCATCAAAGCGCCTATACCGTAAGCCCATTTCTCTTTGACAGGGATATAGTCCGGATGATTTTTATCGACTTTGGCGTCCCTGACCGCGTCTTCCGGATTACTTTCTTCGGCGTTTCCGGCAACCGCTGCTGTGGTGTCTAAGTAATCGTTGTTTTCTGGCATCGTGCCCTCCCAAGTAAAAAATGTTCGCAGTTGAAAAGCGACAGAAATATAATACAACAATTTTAATTATATTACAAGTATAAGCAATAATAAAAATGAGTACACGCCGGGAGAAACGAAAAAAAGCTAAGCCGAAAAACGACGCGCTTGTAAAAAAATTTCGACTGTGCTAAAATTTATCCGACCGCAGCGCGGCAGAACATACATAAGCGTACGGAGACCACAATAATGTCGCTCAAAAAATTTATACTTCACCGCATAATACCTTTACCGGATATAGACTCTTTCGACAGCTACGTATTCGTTGCGCCGCATCCCGACGACGCGGAAGTCGGAGCGGGGGCAACGATGGCGAAGCTCGCCGAACAAGGCAAACGCATCACTCTGATAATAGCTACGGACGGCAGATACGGCTCGGAAAGCGCGGATTACGATCGCAAGGCGCTCGCTTTGAAGCGCAGAGAGGAGCAGGAAGCCTCCTCGCGGCTTCTCGGCATACAGGAAACGGTATTCCTGCCTTTTACCGACGGCGGACTCTACGACGAAAGGGATCTGGTGAAAGCGCTCGTCAATGAATTTACCAGGCTGAAGCCTCAGGCGATATTCTGTCCCGATCCGCTATTGCACACCGAATGTCACGCCGATCATCTCAAAGTCGGCAGAGCCGCGCTCAATGCGGCTCTTATGTGCGGGAACGCCCCTATCGCTCGCGACTTAGCCGGCGAAACGCCCGCAACCGTCGCCATGATAGCGATGTACTACACGGACGAACCGAATAAATATTTCGCCACCGGTAAAAAATATCTCGAGCTTCAGCAAGCGGCGATGCGTTTACATTCGTCGCAATTCGTTTTCTCCGACGACAAAAAAGGTAGCGGCGACATGATCATGCTGTACAATAAATTCCGTTCTTTGCGTTTCGGTCTCAGAACCCTCAAAGGTCATGCGGACGGTTTCCGCGTTCTTGCGCCCGCGCATACGCACTGTTGCGCCGAAAAAATATGATCACGCCGACGTCTTTCAATGGAACGTGATATCCGTTTTCACGTTAAGAGTAGCCTTGCCGAGATAGTTTTCCGAGCCGCTGTCGCGCCACGAAGCGCCGCCCTCGCCGTAAAATCCGCCGTACAGGTCGAATATATCCACGCCGTCCGCGCGACAAGTTTCGAAAGCCGTAACCACGTCGGAAATTATTTCTTCCGATATTAGCGCTCGTATGCTGTCGGCAGGCTCGACGTCCTCGGGCACGTATATGTCGGACTCGCTCAGAATCTCTTTCAATATAAGCTTTACCCGCACTTCCACCGTAGCCGTCAGGCTATCCGGTTCGAAGCTTTTTTTCGCACGCGATTTTACGATAAAGCAATTATATACGTCCCCGGTCTCGGGATCCGTCACGGTCACGGAGCCTTCCTCGATGACCGAATTGACGTAGGCAAGTCCCGTGGTGCCTTCCTGCGATAAAGTGAAACGGTATTTGCCGTCGCGGAAAACGGCAGTCGTGGAAAAATCGAATACGTACTGTTCTTCGCCGCTGCCTTCCGGGCTTTCCGTTCCGCCGCCGCTCGTTCCGGGCTTTTCTTCCGATTGGGCAACTCTTTTAGTAACTATAGGAAGCCAATTCGCTTTATTATAGGTATATTGACTTACTATGAATTCCCTTATGGTGCGCACCGTGCGGTCGTTGTAATAACCGAATTCCATAAGCGCGCGCTGAATGTAGAAGGAGCTCGTTTCGGAGTACGCGGTCTTAGCCGAGAGTATGTCGGCGGCTCTTCCGTCCGACGCGAGCAACAGCGCGTTCTCCGAAAGGTATGCGTTACGGATGAGATAATCGAGCGAATAATACGCGCCTCGGTCGATCACGCCTTTACCGAGTATCACGAGATTGCAATGCGACATCGCCACGATAAGATTGCTCTGCTCGCTTATCTTCGTGAGCGCTCCCGACAAAGTTTCGGAACGCGCCTCGGATATGATATAGCCCGAGCTCTTGCTGTCGTCGTCGGACGGCATCAGTATCTGCGCCGCGACCGAATAGCCGTCTTCGTCCGCGTCTATCGCAAGTCCCACGACTATAGCCCTGTCCTGAAGGGGCACCACTTCAACGCCCATAAGCAAGATCAACGCGAAACATAAGGCGAAAGCCACCCATTTATACGCCCGCTTCATCTTTCACCTCCGCTTCGATGCCGGATCTGACGGCTTTTCCCCGTCTTTCAAGCAAAATAAGAGTCGCCGCCGTAACCGTTACGGCTATCGCCGCCGCGGGATACCTCGCCGCGCTCAACGCAAAGCGCATCGCCTTTTCCGAATTGAAAAACAAAGTTTCCGCGAGTATCAACGCTACCGCCGCGGCAACGGTAACGGCTACAGGTAAAGGAACGCCAACGCTCTCGACCGTCCTGCCCGCCGCAAAAACCAGTATCGAGAGAACTATCACCGCAAAACACAGCCATAACACTATCGCCGGCCAGTCTATACTGCCTATTTCGGTATTGACCACGTTGAAAGACCCGAGCGAAGAAAAAGCGTTGCCGACAAGATGCCCGCTCATTCCGTAAGTCATCACGAATACCGCGTACAGAAAAGGTATTATAAGCACGGCGCCGAGCGCGCCGCCTATTACGGGAGCATACTTTTTCAAGGAACCCAAAGCTCTTTTAACCGATCCTTCGGCGTCGGCGGCGCCGCTCGATTTCCGCTTGCGTTCCGCCACGTTTTCGTTCGTTTTCAGACGGAAAAACAATAGCGGCGTATAATCGAAAAACCAAAACAGACTTCTGTCGAAAGCGGAAGCTATCGGTCCGATGCCGTCCGCCGCAACAGGTCTTACATAGGACGGCTCCACCTTTATTTTCCCGAAAACCGCTCCTATCAATACAAGTACAGGTATCAACCACAATGCTATTTCGGATACCCTGCCTATACCTTTGGCAGCCCTTATTCCCAGAAACACGATAGTCACCGTCAATATAACGGCTACCGATTCCGCTGACACGTTATAGAACAGATACGACGTGGTGAAGGTATTGACTTCGGACATATACACGGCGCATTTCACCGTGAAAAGCATCGCCGCAGGCAGTGCGAGCGCAAGATAGACTACGGTACCGTAACGCTCCTTCACCGCTTCCATTCCGCCGAGCGCGGATATACGTACTATTACGGCGAGCGTTCCCGCCTCTATCAGTACGGCAAAAGTTATCACCAGCCACATATCCCTTCCCGCGACTTCCGCTACCAACCCGGGAAGCAGGGAAAATTTGAATACGAAGGACAATAAAAACGCCAGTATACCGTATTGTCTTGCCGTAAGTATGTTATTTTTCATATTTGAGTCGGGTGTTGTTTCTTAACCTGAGCGCCCCCGTGCGGCGCGTTCTGTCTTTAATGGAAACTTTCAATATACTGTCGCGGAAATCGCCCGGCACCACGGGCGCGAAGGGCGCGATGTACGCCACGCCGTAGATCTCCATCGAACACACGTAAGCAAGAATGGCAATCACCGCGAGAAGTATGCCGTAAATACCGAAAGTCGCCCCCACGAAAACAAGCGATATCCTTATCACGCTGAAAGTGCCCACCTCGTCGGGAATGGCGAAAAGCCCTATGCTCGACATGGCGGTGATGAGCACCGTAAGCGAGGAAAGCACGCCCGCGTTCACGGCGGTTTCGCCGAGAATGATACCTCCTACCACCGACATCGCCATACCGAAATAACGAGGCATTCTGACGCTCGCTTCGCCGAGCACTTCGAAAAATACGAGTGCGATGAGCATTTCGAGCACCGGCGAAAAGGGAATGCCCGTAGTGCTGTTTATGATAGTGACGAGCAATTCGAGCGGAAGCACCTGATACTGGTGCGACTGAAGCGCAACGAAAACTCCCGGAAGAAGCACCGCGAAAAATACTCCGAGTAACCTCATTATCCTGACCACGGTCGTGCGCACGGGACGGCGGTAATAGTCCTCGGAGTCGTGGAAATCTTCGATAAGCATAAAAGGAAGAGTAATTACCATGGGAGAGCCGTCCACGATGACGCCCACCCTGCCGTCGAGAAGTTTCGAAGCGAGAATATCCGGTTTTTCCGTTGCGCCGGACTGCTTGAAAACGGAATAATTGCGTTCTTCGAGGAACTTCGCCACATAACTCGAATCGACTATTCCGTCGATGTCTATTTTTCCGAGTCTTGCGATAATGGCGTCCACAACGTCCTTTCGCGCGATACCTTTGAGATAGCACACCCGTATCTGCGTGCGGGTATATCTGCCTACGACGACCGCCTTGAATACGAGCTTGCCCGAACCGAAACGCCTGCGGATAAGCACCATATTGCTTTTGAAATCTTCGGTAAAGCCTTCGCGAGGACCTTTGATGACCGCGGCGGTAGGCGGCTCCATTATGGGGCGCGTGGCGTAACCTTGCGTCCCTATCGCGAAATACTCCTTCGCGCCATCAACGACGACGCCGCAGGCACCCTTCGCCAGCTTCTCGGTAAACGCTTTCCTCGAAGCGAAGCTCTCCAGAGTTTCCGCGGTCACTATCACCCCTTTCATACCTTCGGCGGTCGGTTCGAATTTTCCATCGGAAGCGATGAGCGGAGTGAGCACGCCCATATCTATCTCGCGCATCTCCACCATCCCGTCGCAGAATAAAAGCGCGATTCTCACTTCGCCCGCGGTAAACTCGCGGACGACGAAGTCGTCGCTTCCGTTAAAAGCGCGTTTAAGCAAGACAATCTCGGAATCGTAATCTTTCATACCCGTAAGGATTGCCTTTTATGCAAAAAATAAACCGGAAGGGAGTTCCTTCCGGTCCGAACGTTCGTAAAATCTTATCAGACTTTGGCAACTATGTTCCAGAGCTCCTCAGAGGGCTCGAATTCTTCGGCTTTCCCCGCGTCGGCAAGTTCGGCAACTTTGGGGTCGAGCGGAAGCTTCGCCACGGCTCCTATAGAGTACTTCTTCGCTGTTTCGTCTATACGGCTCTTACCGAACAGATAATGCCGCTTGCCGCAATCGGGACACTCGAAATAGGACATATTCTCTACTATACCGAGTATAGGAATATTCATCATATTAGCCATTCTTGTAGCCTTAGCTACAATCAAGCTCACCAGCTCCTGCGGCGAAGTAACTATGACTATCCCGTCCAAAGGCAGCGACTGGAACACCGTGAGCGGTACGTCGCCCGTGCCCGGAGGCATATCGACGAACATATAGTCTACCTCTCCCCACGCCACGTTCGTCCAGAACTGCTTGACCGTGCCCGCAAGTATCGGTCCTCTCCAGATGACGGGTTCCGTTGCGTCCTCGACAAGCAAGTTAAGCGACATAAGACGTATTCCTGTAGCTGTAGCTACGGGCAGTATATTTTCTTCGTCCATAGCCTCCGCCATCTCGCTTACGCCGAACATCTTGGGGATCGACGGTCCGGTTATATCCGCGTCGAGTATCGCCACGTTATACCCCTTCTTACGCGCCGCTACCGCAAGCGACGCGGTCACCATGGATTTGCCGACGCCGCCCTTACCGGACACGACGCCTATTACTTTACCTACTTTACTGAGCGGATTCGGAGGAGCGAGAAAGCTCTCTTTACCGCCGCCTTCGCGGGAAGCGCATTCCGCGGAGCAATGATCGCAATCGTGCGTACATTCACTCATATTCGTTCTCCTTTGCCCTTATGGGCTCTCGCGGCGCAACGCGCCGCATTTATTCTTCAATATAATAGCACAGCCTTTGCGGGTTAGCAACAGTTTACCCGGATACGCGCGTTTACTTTTTCGCTTACCGGCCGACAAGTCTTTCCTCGCGCTTCGATCTTACTTGAACCGGTAGCGCGTCCGCTTGAAAGGAACCGTGACTTCCGGGTCAGGATATTCGTATATCTTCGTCGCCCTTAAGTACTTGAAAGCGCACGCGGGATTGTACTATAATATTTTTACCGTATCAAGTGAGGTGCATTATGGAAAGATCGCTCGGCATTTCAGGCGAAATCGGAGCCGCTCGTTCCCGCGAGGGCGGCGCTGCCGCGTCCGACAGGACAAGGATCGCTACGATCATCCGCGAAGGAAAAGCGGCGCTCGGTATAGAACTCGGTTCGACCAGGGTAAAGTCAGTCGCGGTCGACGCGGACCTCAATATTATCGCAAGCGGCTCCTCGCAGTGGGAAAACAGTTTCGTAGGCGGTTACTGGAGCTATTCGGAAGAAGAAATCTTTTCCGCGCTACGCGCTTCTTACTCTGCACTCAAGCGGGATATTGAGTCGAGATACGGCGTCACGCCCCGATCTTTCGCCTGCATGGGGATCTCCGCGATGATGCACGGATATCTCGCGTTCGATAAAAACGACAAACTGCTCGTTCCTTTCCGCACCTGGCGCAACGTTACAGCCGCACGCGCGGCGGAGCTTCTCGGACAGGCGCTCGGCGCCCACATTCCCGAAAGATGGAGTATCGCGCATCTGTATCAGGCGGCTCTCGACAAGGAAAGTCACGTCAAAGAAATAGCTTCGATGAATACCCTTGCGGGATACGTTCATTACCGTCTTACAGGGCGCAAAGTTCTAGGCGTCGGCGACGCGAGCGGAATGTTCCCGACAGAAGGACTTGCTTACGACCCCGAAGCGGCTGAGACCGTGGAAGCTATACTTTCGGCTGAGGGCGTGAACGTAAAGATCGACGAGATATTCCCCGAAATTCTCACCGCCGGCGAGGAGGCGGGAAAGCTTACCGAGGCGGGAGCGGCGCTACTCGACGTCGGCGGCAATCTCAAAGCGGGTATCCCTTTCTGCCCGCCCGAAGGCGACGCGGGAACGGGCATGGTCGCCACCGCGAGTCTACGTCCGCACACGGGAAACGTAAGCGCCGGCACTAGCGCTTTCGCGATGATCGTGCTCGACCGGAAACTTACCGCATATCACCGCGAGATCGATATCGTCGCCACTCCCTGCGGCGATCCGGTGGCAATGATACATTGCAATAACTGTTGCGGAGATATCGACGATTGGCTATCCGTTTTCCGCGAAGCGGTGACCCTTTTTACCGATAAAACCATATCGGACGACGAATTGTACGGCAAGATGTTAGCCGCGTCGGACGAGGCGGAGGGCGATAACGGCACGATCGCTTTCAACTATCTCTCGGGCGAAAGCATCACCGAGGTTCAAAGAGGAGCGCCCGCCGTATTCCGCAGGGGTGACAGACCGTTCACGTTGTCCTCGTTCGTTCAATCCTTGCTTTATTCCGCCGTAGCAACTCTCAGCATAGGCATGGAGGTTCTGCGTTCGGAAAATATACGCATAGACGATATCGCTGCGCACGGAGGCTTCTGCAAATCGCCTCAAGGCTTACGTGCGCTTTCTTCGGCGCTCGGCGCGCCGGTATCCGCTTACGACACCGCAGGCGAGGGCGGCGCATGGGGAATGGCGGCGCTGGCGGCTTATGCGGCAGACGGCAAAAGCAAAGCTCTTCCCGATTATCTCGACGAGAAAGTATTCGCTTCGCGTAAAGCTCGCCGCGTGCGCGCAAGTAAATCCGAAACGGAAAGTTTCCAAAAATATCTCGAACTTTACAAAAAACTCGTTCACGTCGAAAAGGAGGCGGAAAAAATATATGAGTGATCTGTATTTGTTGAAAAAAGCCGTTTACGAAGCCAACGTAAGGCTGTTCAAGAGCGGTCTTGCGGTGCTCACCTGGGGCAACGTGAGCGCGATCGACCGCGAAAAAGGTCTTGTCGTCATCAAACCGAGCGGAGTGGATTACGCCGAGCTCAAACCCGAAAACATGGCTGTCGTGGATCTTTGCGGCAACGTGGCGGAAGGGTCGTTGCGTCCTTCGAGCGACACGCCCACCCACCTCGAATTATATTCCTCTTTCAAAGATATCGGCGCGGTGGTGCATACTCATTCGCCTTTCGCGACCGCTTTCGCGCAGGCGAAGCGCCCGATAATCCCTTACGGCACAACGCACGCCGACTGCTTCTACGGCGAAGTGCCTCTGACCCGCGAACTGACCGGCGAAGAACTCGCGGAATACGAAAAAAACACCGGAAAAGCGATAATCGAAGCGTTCGCAGGCAAAGATCCCGCTAGCATACCCGCGGCGCTCGTAGCTTCCCACGGACCTTTCGCGTGGGGCAAAAGCCCCGCAGGCGCCGTAGACAACGCGATAACTCTCGAAGAAGTCGCCAAAATGGCTTACTATACGCTCGCGCTCTCTCCCGAAGCGGCTCGGCTCGGTCAACACATACTCGACAAACATTATTTCCGTAAGCACGGCGCGAACGCCTATTACGGACAAGGAGATCATAAATGAAATACGCAGCATTTTTAACGGGAAGCCAATATCTCTACGGCGGCGAAGCGTTGGAAGCGGTAGCCGCAGACTCGGTACGTATCGCGGAGTATCTCGATAAAGCGGCTTGCGGCGCACGAGTCAAATTCAAAGGCGTGATGAAAACGTCCGACGAAATAGTCGCGACAGTCAAGCAGATAAATTCGGACGACGATTGCATAGGCGTGATCGTGTGGTGTCACACCTTCAGCCCCGCCAAAATGTGGATCAACGGGCTCAAGCTTCTGCAAAAGCCTTTGCTCCATCTGCACACGCAGGCGAACCGCGAGCTGCCTTACGACGAAATAGACATGGATTTCATGAACCTCAATCAGGCGGCTCACGGCGACAGGGAATTCGCGTACATTCTCACTCGCATGGGCATCGTAAGGAAAAGCGTCGTAGGTTACTACGAAGAGGAAGACACCGTCAAAGAAATTAATCTCTGGCTCGACCTCGCACGCGCTTACGATTATTCCTCAAAGCTTAAAATCTGCCGCTTCGGCGACAATATGCGCGATGTTGCGGTTACCGAAGGCGATAAAGTGGAAGCCCATATACGCTTAGGTTGGCAAACAGATTATTACGGTATCGGGGATCTGAAAGAGGAGATCGCCGCAGTGAGCGGAAAAGAATCCGAAGCGCTTTACTCCGAGACGCTCAAGCGCTACGAGCTCAACACCGATAACGTCGCGGCGGTCAAAGAGCAGATAAAATACGCCATAGCTCTCCGCCGCTTCCTCGATCGCGCGGGATACAAAGCGTTCACCACCAACTTTCAGGATCTGCACGGTCTCAGACAATTACCCGGTATGGCGGTACAGCTTCTTATGGCGGACGGATACGGTTTCGGCGCGGAAGGCGACTGGAAAATAGCCGCTCTCGGCGCAGTTATGCGCGAAATGGCTAAGTATCGCAAAGGTTCGACGGCTTTTATGGAAGATTACACTTACGACCTGACCCACGGGCGCGAGCTCGTGCTCGGCGCGCACATGCTCGAAGTCTGCCCCACCATGGCGGCTACCCGACCGAAGATCGAAGTTCATCCCCTCGGCATAGGCGGCAAAGAACCGCCGGCGAGGCTTGTTTTCGACGGAATTTGCGGCGACGCCGTGGCTGTATGCATGACGGACACGGGAAGCGGGTTCCGCCTTATCTGCGCCGAAATCGAGCTAGTCAAACAGCCCTTACCCATGCCGAAACTCCCCGTCGCGCGCGTTATGTGGCGGATAAAACCCGATTTCAAGAGCGGCGTGCGAGCCTGGCTCGAAGCGGGCGGCGCCCATCATACGGTCGTTTCCACCGCGTTAACCGCGTCCGACATGGAAGCGTTCGCCGCTCTCCACGGCATCGAATTCGTACATATCGGTTAAATACTTTATTGAAATTCCGGAAAACGAACCGCGCCCGCGGTTCGTTTTTATTTACCCCTACGCAATATTTTCCGCGTTTAAAAAGTCGTTCGATTGTAAACAATTCTTTTATCAACTTAACGGAGGTAACTGAATGAATCCATTTGCTGAACGTCCCGAATCAATCGAAAAACTTTTTGAAAACTGGCAGACACTGTATCCTCGTTCTTACGACAAGAACGCCGTAGATCCGTACACCAAAACGCGTATAATACTGATGAACGGAACGGAATTCGAATCGAATTGGTTCTCGCACAACTTCGAAAGACATACGACGAATACGGATCTCAGACGCGAACTCGCGCTTACGCGCTATCTGGAAAAACAACAGCAACTCAAACTCTCCCTTCTCAAACCGATTGACGAAAGCGCGCTGGAGCACACCATAGGATACGAGCAACTCGCGGTGGATCTCACGGCGGAACTCGCCAAACGAGTGGGCGACGCATATCTCAAAAAAGCTCTCGATTTCGCACTTCTCGAGGACTTTGACCATCTGTACCGTTACGCCAACCGCCTCGAAGCGGACAAAGGCGTGCTAGCCGAGAAACTGGTAGGTCGCTATACCGAGATAATGCCCGGTCGTCCCACGATAGCGCACCACCGTCATCCCGCGGATAACGTAAGAAGATCGCTGTCCAACAAGGTTTCCGACAAAATGTCGGTGCTCGCGGGCATGATAATCACCGCCGCGGAACAGCAGACGATGAATTATTATATGAATATCGCGACTCTTGCCGAGAACGAGCAAGCCCGCAGGCTCTACGAAGAAATCGCTCTCGTCGAAGAAGAACACGTCACCCATTACGAAGGGCTAATGGACGCAGGCTCCACATGGCTCGAGTCCCTTCTCCTCCACGAATACGTCGAATGCTATCTGTACTGGTCGTGCTATATGACGGAAACCGACGAATATATACGTTCGCTGTGGGAGCGCAACTTCGTAACAGAAGTGGCTCACCTCCACAAAGCGAAGGAACTGCTCGGAAAATACGAGAACAAAGACGTCTCGGAAGTGATACCCGACGCCGAATTCCCGGAACCGCTATCCCTGCACGAAAACATCGACTACGTCCGCAAAATACTTCAGGATACCGTACAATTCACCTCGCATCACGAAGATTACGCCGACGTCAACGAACTGCCCCGCGACTCCCGCTTCTTCAAATATCAGCAAGCGCTCAACGCGGACGGCGCGGAAGTGCCTTCGCATTGCGTGATAGAGGAGCACATTCGTAACGATAAAAAAGACTACCGTTTCGAAGTGTCTCCCACGCCGGTCAAAGCGTTAAGAAGCCATACCGAAGACAACGTGACCGTAGGCAGAGTGCCCGGAGCCGCAACGAGCA
>JADINF010000173.1 GCA_017694145.1 Candidatus Stercoripulliclostridium pullicola | reverse complement strand
GTTATAGGCGCGCATGAGCGCGCTCTTTTTTTCGGGTGAGGAAACGCCCGTATCCAGTATCTCGCGGTAGTAATCCACCGCCGCCGCCACGTATTCCGGGCGGCGCATCCTGCCTTCTATCTTGAAGGCGGTAACGCCTGCCGTGCACAGCTCTTTCACCCGTTCGCCCACGCAAAGATCGGAGGTCGAGAGGGCGTAACGCTTTTCTCCCGCCAAAACGTATTCTCTGCGGCAAGGCTGTTTGCACCTGCCGCGGTTGCCGCTACAGCCTCCGGCGAACGATGACATATAGCATTGCCCCGAGAACGCCGTGCAAAGCGCGCCTTGTACGAAAGCTTCCGTTTCGCATACTTCGGCGATGGCGGTAAGTTCGTCTATCGGGGTTTCGCGCGCGGGTATCACGCGGGAAAAGCCGTATCTTTTTGCGATAAGCGCGCCTTCGGCGTTATTCACGCCCGCCTGAGTGGACAGGTGAAGCTCGCACCCCGGACAGCGCTCGCGCAGTAAGGGAGCTAGGAATATGTCCTGCACTATAAGCGCGTCCGCGCCCGCGGCGCAGACTTCGGCGGCTACGTCAAGAAACCTTTCAAGTTCGTTTTGTTTGACGAGGGTATTCAGCGCGACGTGCACTTTTACCCCGAAAAAGCGGGCGTATTTTATATAGTATCCGAGTTCTTCGAGCGAAAAATTTTCCGCCGAGGCGCGCGCCGAAAAATCGCTTACGCCGAGATATACGGCGTTCGCGCCGTGGGCGATCGCCGCGTAAAAAGAGTTTTTGTCGCCCGCCGGAGCGAGCAGTTCGCAGTCCTTGAGCGCTTTCATTACGATTTCCTGCGCAGTATGTCGCCCGCAGTAAGCGGGAAGGGTACGTCCGGATATAATATTTCCTGTACGAGTTTCGCGTCGGTCACTTTTTCGCCCGCCGCGTTCGTCATTTCGCCTACTACGAAGGTGCGGTTGAAGTTCTCCCCGGGAGAAAGGACTTCGAGCGTTTCGCCCGTCCTGAAACGGTTGCGCATTTCGACGACGGCTTTTCCGTCCGCGTAGCCCAGCACCGCGCCCACGAATTCGTACGAGCCCGCGTGCTGACCGCTTGCGTAACTTACCGTATCCGCGTTCGCGCCGTCGAAAAAGGCTTTCGTGTAGTCGCGGTGGGTGACTTTGAGCGTTTCCGCTTCGAGCGCGTCCGCCGAGATTATTTCGCCGTATTCGCAATATTCGTCTATCGCCCTGCGGTATGCGTTCACCACGGTGGCGAGATAGTATTCCGATTTCATTCTGCCTTCTATCTTGAAAGACTTTACGCCCGCTTCCGTAAGACGAGGTATTTCCCTTAAAAGGTTGAGATCCTTGCTGTTCAGGATATACGCGCCGCGTTCGTCCTCCGCAAGTTCGGCGCTTTCGTTGCGCGCCGTTTCGGTTATCCTGTAATGCCATCTGCACGCCTGTACGCATTCGCCGCGGTTTCCGTCCCGCCCCGCAAGGTAATTGCTCAGAAGACACCTGCCCGAATAGCTTATGCACATCGCGCCGTGCACGAATACCTCTATCTCGGTCGCGGGATTGTACGCCGTTATTTCGCTTATTTCTTCAAAGCTAAGCTCCCGCGCGAGCACTACCCGCGATATTCCCTGTTCCGCCCAGAAACGCACCGCGTATTTGTTGAGCGTGTTGGCTTGCGTGGAGAGATGGAGAGGAAGCGAGGGGGCGACGTTCTTTGCAAGTGAGATAAATCCCGCGTCGGTCACCAGCGCCGCGTCCGCGCCTATGCTTTCGAGATATTTGAAATACCGTTCCGCTTTGGGAAAATCTGAGTTTTTCGGGAAAATATTGACCGTTACGTAGACTTTCGCGCCTTTGGAATGCGCGAGCTCCACCGCTTTTTGAAGTTCGTATTCGTCGAGGTTGTCGGCGTAAGCGCGTAACGAAAAGTCTTTGCCGCCTACGTATACGGCGTCCGCTCCGTACAGAAGCGCGGTTTCCAGTTTTTTGAAACTCCCCGCCGGAGCGAGCAATTCGGGCTTATTCATAGAATTATTTTGGCATAACCGCGTTAAAAATGCAACAATTTATGATATACTGTAGAGGAATAAGCTCTTACGGCGCATGCGCGCCGCATAATGAGGAGAAAGTATGCTCGGAAGTTTCAGGATAGGACATTATACGGACGAAGCGCACGGAACGGGCGTCACGGCGATAATCTGCGATAAGGGCGCAACCGGCGGCGTATCGGTTAGGGGTTGCGCTCCCGCGACAAGGGAAACGGACCTTCTCGATCCCAAAAAATCTGTCGAAAAAGTGAATGCCGTCGTATTGTCGGGAGGCTCCGCATTCGGGCTGGAGGCGGCTTCGGGCGTAATGCGGAAGCTGTACGAAGAAGGAGTCGGGTATAACGCGGGGAAATACAAAGTGCCGATAGTGGTGGGGGCTTCGATATACGATCTCGAATACAAAGACTTCGCTTTCCCCGACGTCGAAGCGGGCTACAAGGCGGCGGAAGCAGCAATCGGGGATAATTTCGCTTGCGGCGCGACAGGCGCCGCCGCAGGCGCCACGGTAAGCAAACTGCTCGGGCAGGACTTCGCGGTCAAAACCTCTCTCGGCATAGCCACCTATTCGCTCAACGGCATAGAGATCGCGGCGATATCCGTGGTGAACGCGCTGGGCGACGTGATAGGCGCGGACGGCGGGATAATCGCGGGAGCGAAAGCTCCCGACGGAAGTTTCGTCGATATGCAGAAGATAATGAGCGCGGGCGGCGTGGAGCCGAAGGCTACGAATACCACGATAAGT
>JADINF010000172.1 GCA_017694145.1 Candidatus Stercoripulliclostridium pullicola | reverse complement strand
CGATAGAGCCCCTCACGGAAGCCGCGAGCCGCGCGCTCACCGCGGACGACGTAAAAGAAATATTCCTCAAGACGGACAATTACCCCTACTCGCCGGTCACGGAAACGGAGATAACGGGAAAAGTTTTCGCCGCGCGTTCGGTACTCAACGCTTTGCGGCGCGAGCTGTACGCAAAACTTTTCGACGCATTCGCGCCGCACAGAGCGCCCTCGACGGATCTTACCATTCCCGCATGTCCTGCGGGAAAAGCCTCGGGAAAGCTCGCGGTCATAGCCGAGGATTTCTCTTTCGCGCCGAAGGCGCGCCCTTTCGAAGCGATATTCTCCCCCGCCGACTATAACGACGACGCCGCTTTCGAAGCCTTTTTCAAAAACACGGAAGGCAGAAAAAAATATCTTTACGTGCCCGCCTTGCTCGGCTCCGACGACGAGCGCATCATAGCAAGAAGGATAAAGGAGTTCGACGGCGTCTACGGCGAAAACCTCGCCGCTATCGCCCTTAAGGAAAAATACGGCGTCGGGCTTTTCGCGGGAACGGGTTTCAATATCTTCAACGGCGCGGATATCGCGGGTATCACGGAATTTACGGATAAATACGCTTACTCGAAGGAGCTTTCGCTGAAAGAAATACGCGAGCTGAACGCGGGGGGATACCTTTTTGCGCGCGGCGACGTCAAGGTCATGGATCTCGGCTACTGCCCCTACGGGAAACGTTGCGATCGCTGTAACGCGCCTTCGCGCGATATCCTCACCGACTACGCGGGGAGAAAATTTACTTTGCGCAGGATCCGCCTCGCTTCCTGCCGCTTCGAGATATACAATCCGCAGATACTGTGCGCTTCGGCCCCCGCGAACGCGAATTTGCTCGTCAACGCCGTTCTGCGCGCGCCCGACGAAACGCTTGCTCTTCTGAGCGCCTCCGACAAGGAGATAAAAAGTTTATTCGAATGTACCGCGGGCGCTTCCGTTCGCGGCACTCTTTAGCGGGCTTTTCCGTAGCTTTACGAGGCTAAACGCTCCCTCTTGAAATTTTTCGCGCTACGTGTTATCATTTTAATAACCGCTTACGCCGAGGAGGACGCTATGGCTAAACTGTTTCAAGACAAATTCGTGATCCGCAAAAGCGACAACAGGCTGTATTACCATAAAACGGTAGAGATACCTGAAGGAACCGACCGCGTGATAGTGAGATACGATTATTATCCCGTCAAGATACCCGGCAAGGAATGGGAGAACGAGATAGACCTCGTGCTTACCGACTCGAAAGGCGACATCGGCACCCGCGGACACGCGGTGAGAGAGGTGGAGATATCCGAGTATTACGCGCCCACGGGCTACGAGCCGCGCAAGCCCGAAGGGGTATGGGACGTTATTTTCGGCGCGGGAAGAATGATAGGCGACGAGGTGACCGTCGAATTCGAACTCGAATTTATAGAGAAGGAACGCCGCTTCTACGCGGGCGACACTCATTGCCACACCAATAATTCGGACGGCAGTTTCACCTACGACGAGATAGCGGACAAGGCTCAGAAAAAAGGACTCGAATTTCTCATCATGACCGATCATAACCGCACGGTGTTAGGCTCTCTGCCGATGCGCAAAGGGCTCACGATGATATACGGAGTGGAGCTCACCTATCCTACGGGGCACTCCAACCTGTGGGGAGTGCACAAGCCCTATTCGGGCTCCTTCGTAGCGGAAACGCTCGAGGAATGGAAGCAAAAGCGCGACGAAGCGCGGCGTAACGGCGCGCTCGTATCGATAAATCATCCGCTATGTACCAAATGCCCCTGGAAATGGTCGCTCGAGGGACTCGAGGAGGACTGCGTGGAAGTATGGAACGGAGCGATGCGCCCCGACAACCAACGCTGTATCGAATGGTGGCATTCGCGGCTCGTAAACGGCGAAAAACTGCCTATGGTAGGCGGCTCGGACTATCACAGGGATTACGTGGTGACCGATTTTCTCGGTAGTCCAGTAACGTACGTGCTTGCCGAAAGCCGCTCCCCCGAGGACATTCTCAAAGCCATCAAAGAAGGGCGCACCAGCGTATCGGACAAAATCGGCGACACCTTCATAGATATGACCTGCGGCGAAGCCCGCCTGGGGGACACCGTCCCCTTCACGGGCTCGGAAACGGTAAAGGTGAGTGTAAGGAAACTGCGCCGCAATCACACTCTGTACATAAAGGACGCCGAGGGCGTTATGTACGAATATACCGCGAAAAAAACGGGCGACTTCGAAGTCGAAGTGCCCGTGCGCTCCAAAGGTTTCGTCCGCGCCGAGGTAAAGACGAATTATAAAGGCGTCAAGCTTCTGCTCCTCAATCTCGCGCTCTATCTCATGATGCGCGAGCAGGCGTTCAAGCCGATGCCGGAATTCACCTATGCGCTGACTGCGCCGATATATTTCGACTAAACGAGACGCCCGCACGAGGCGGGCGCAAATATCGGAATCCGGGCTACCGTAACGAAGTTACAGGTAGCCTGTTCTTTTATAAATATTCTATTTGACGCGCTTGTAATTCCCGGTAAGCACGCCTATGAAGCCCACTTCGAAGGGGACGTCCCCTTTCACGAAGCGGTTACCTACGCGGGTTTCGATGAGTTCTATGGCTCCGGTATCTTCCGACGTTCCGACGTAAGCGTACCTTACCGTCGCGCCCGCAGAGTCGAAGCTGGCGTATTGGAATACCCGCATACCCCGCGCTTCGCATTCCCTGACCGCCGCGTCGAGATCTTTCACGTTGTACTGGTAGTGGTGCACGGCTTCGCCGCGGTTGATATAAAAAGTAGTATAGATGTTGGGTTCGCCGTGCGTTTCGATGAGCTCTATCTTCGTCTTGCCCTTCCCGCCGAAATAGAGATCCACGGTGCAATTCCTTTTCTCGCCGCGGTAGTGAAGATCTATCGGTCCCGCCACGAGCTTATACCATTTCTTTATGCCGTACAGCTTCCCGTAACGCTCCATGGCTTCGCTCGCGTCTGTCACCACTATTCCTATATGATTTATCTTTCCGACTTTCATATTCACCTCCGTCAAACTACATTCTATCACAGCCGCGGACAAATTGCCAGTACGCAACGCGCTTATTTCGCGCAGTTTATCGTTCGGAAAACGCGCTTTTTCTCGTCTAAATCCTTCTTTATCGTAAATAAAAGTTGCTCAATGCACAAAAAACGGCAATTTTAACACAAAAAAGCGCAAAATCGGACAGTAATTTTTTTTGTTATTGACATCCTTTTTCATTCGTGCTATCCTATAGTCGGGAAAAGGCTGTTTTGCCCAAAAAAAGCCCAAAACCTACATATACCGTTGGGGAAACGGAAATAAAGAAAACAGGAGGACCCCTATTATGGCTGAATTCGAAATCAACGGCACCAGTAAGACTTTCGCCGAGAAGTATGAGGCTCTCGACGCTGACAAAAAAGCGGCTGTTGACGCAATCAAAGGAGCATTGCTCGCAAAGAAAAAGGTGCACGAGCGTATCAGCAAAAAATGCGCCACTTATAATCTCGGGCGCAAAGCGATCGCGAAGATCAGTATCATCGGCAAAAGCATAAGGCTGCATCTCGCGCTCGATCCCGCAAGCGAAGAACTCTCAAAATACCCGCTCAAAGATCTCTCGGACAAGAAAAGCTATGCGGACGTGCCCGCGATGCTGAGGATATCGTCCGATCTCGCGCTCAGAAGAGCTCTCAAGCTCATCGAATTGCTGTAAAATTATCCGAGCAACACGATCCCCCTTAAAAAGCGCACCGGCAGTATTTTCGGCTCGGGCGCTTTTTAACGTGTGCACCGCAAATAAAAAACGCGCCTTTGCGCGTTTTTTTCGATACGTTCTTTATTTATTATTTTTATATCAACGGCGGCAGACCCGCGGGAGCGCCGCTCCCCGTCCCGTCGTCGAAATCGCTCTCGATACCTTCCGTTTTCGCGAGTTTTTTCTTGATGATATCGGTGCGTTGCGCCGCTTTGTCGAGGGTATTCTGCACCGTTTCCATCTGCGTGCGCGCTCTGTTTATCTCGGTAAGGAAGGTTTCGAAATCTTTACGGAAACCGACGAGTATCTTGAATACTTCCACAGAATTTTTCTGTACCTGCAAGGTGCGGAAGCCCATTCTCAAGCTGTTGAGGAGCGCAGCGATATTCGTGGGACCTGCGACCACCACGCGGTAATCGCGTTGCAGACTTTCCATAAGTCCGTCGATACGTAATACCTCCGCGTACAGGCTTTCGACGGGAAGATACATTATCGCGAAATCGGTCGTGGCGGGCGGCGCTATGTATTTGTTCTTTATGCTTATCGCCTGACTCTTCACGGCGCGCGCCAGCGCGTCGCGGCTCAGCTTATATTCCTCGGTCTTCCCTTCGATGAGCGCGTCCGCCATTCTAAGGAAGTCCTCCGCGGGGAATTTGGAGTCTATCGGAAGATATACCCTGTCGTCCTTTGCGCCGGGCAGAATTATGGCGAAATCCACCGCCTCTTTCACGCGCCTTCCCATTCGGCTCTGTTTCTCGTACTGTTGAGGTATGAGTATCTCCTGCAATAACGCTTCCAAAGACATCTCGCCCCAGTTTCCGCGCGTTTTCACGCCGTTCAGCATCTTGTTGAGATCGGATATACCGGTATCCAGCGACTTGAGCTCGCCCAGGTTCTTGTATAGCTTGTCGAGCGAATCGGACACGTTCTTGAAGGATAAAGTCAGCTTCTCTTCGAGAGTTTTCGTAAGCTTCTCGTCTACGGTGCCCCGTATGCTCTCGAGTTGCCTCGCGTTATCTTCGCGCACGCGGGTAAGACTTCTCTCCAGCTCCTCTTTCATCTCCTTAAGACTCGTTCCGAGCTGTACCTTCATCTCCCCTATGCGTTGCTCGTTTACGCGCGCCATTTCCTTGACGCGCTCGATGACCTGCTCGTTCGTAGCCGTCATGCCCGCCTGCAACGCCTTCGCGGTAGCCTCGTTCGCCGCAGTGACGGTAGCCTTGATGGCTCCCGCTTCGGCGGTGAGCCTGTTCTCCACCGACTTTACGTCGCCGCCGCCTTTGCTCCGTCCGAGTTTTATAACGGCGACCGTAAGTATCGCCACAGCCGCTATAAATACCGCGACCAACGCGATAACGACATATTCGAAATATTCCATTGCTTCCCTCTTCTTCGCTCGCGCCGCTTCGGGCGGCGTAAGCGCGTACTTTTCAAACCGCCGCACACGATGTGCGGCGGTTCGGATGATTTGCGTTTTTCGATAAAAGACTTCCGTTTCTCCGCTTACGGTATCCCGTAATGCGGTAACGCGTTAGATAGTAGGCTTACGCGCTCCGTCCTTTTATCTGAAAAGCTCCGGGTGGTTTTTGACCATCACTTCCATGGCTTCGCTCGCTATCGTCACCGTTTCGTCCACGAGCGCAGGCGTAAGCGACAGGTTGATGAAGTGGTTGTGGTGGCTCGTGAAGAATACGCCGCGCTTCACGCATTCCGCTATCCATTCCTGATGGATGAGGAAGTTGTTGTTCTTGTCCTCTATCCTGAGATAGAAAAGCGCGGGATGTCCCGAAGCGATAAGCGGGACGTTCAATTCCTTCGCGGTCTTCTGAAGTCCCGCGATAAGTCTTTCGCCCATTGCCTTGAAGTGTTCGCAGGCGTTGTTCCTTATAAGCTTGTTGATATTAGCGATACCCGCCGCAAACGGTACCGCGCTCATCCAGTAGCTTCCGGTATACGGAACGGTGGAAGCCGCTCCCTTGAGGAATTCCTTACCGCACAGAGCGCTGACGTTGTAGCCGTTGGCGAGCGCTTTGCAGAAGGTGATGAGGTCGGCTTCGAATCCGAAGTATCTGTCGGAGCCTTCGAGCGACATACGGAATCCGGCGCGGATATCGTCTATGATGAGGATTATGCCGTTGTCGGTACAAAGCTTGCGCACCGCCTGCCAATATCCTTCCGCGGGAAGTTCGTTATCGACGAAGTTGCCGTGCATGTAAGGCGTGGAGATGAAGCAGGCGATATCGTCCTTATTCTCCTCTATCGTCTTTTTGAGTCCCTCGACGTCGTTCCAGTCCACGTACAGCGCGTTGTGGCAGTCGTCCCACAGCGTTCCGGGGGTGTCGGGCTTCTGCGTCCAGGGCGCCACGCCGTGATAATAGTTGTTGACGAAAATGATCTTTTTCTTGCCGGTGTAGTAACGGGAGATCATTATCGCGAAGGAAGTGACGTCGCCGCCGTTCTTGCAGAAGAACGCCCAGTCCTTATGCACGGTCGCGGTAAGCAATTCCGCAAAGTCCACCATTATGTGCGAGGGAAGCGACGTGCAGTTGCCTTTCAGTATCTGCGCCTGAGCCGCCGCGTCGATCTCGTCGTCGCAATATCCCGACACGTTGGGTCCGTATCCGCACATATAGTCGATGAAACGGTTGCCGTCCACGTCCCACATTTCGGAGCCCTTCGCTCTCTCGAGGAAGAAAGGATACGCCGAGGAAGGTATCATGCAGCCTTCGGCGGGACCGAGGTGTCCGTATACGCCGCAGGGTATGACTTTACCCGCGCGCATCATGGTTTTTACATTGTTCTCATAGGTATACGTTTTAGTCATCATGCACCTCCTATGCCAGATACTTGGGTACTATGTTGAGGATCTTGTTGAGATTGTCGAGCATAAGCATGTGTCCTCTCGTGTCGAGCTTACCGCTGCTGATGCACGCCATCGAATCCAGTACGCCGTCGATAAGACCTTTCGCCGTTTCAAGATCGCCGAAGGTCATGAACGCCCTGCCGTTGTCGGCTTTTCTGCGTATGCAGGTAAGACGCGCTTCCTTGTCGTCGTTGCCGCCCGATTTGACGAGGGTGGCGTAACATTCGTCTTTTATTCCGAGGCTGATCTCTCCGTCAAGGATACGCTTCATCGCGTAACGCGCTATAGGGTCGTGATTGCCCACTTCGGCAATTCCCGCCACCATCGCGTAGAACGCAAGCTTGGTGCTCAGATCTTTCTCTTCCTGCGAAGCGAATTCCTTTTTACGCATTATCTCCGCCATCTTGCCGGTCAATACGTTGAAAGGACTCTCGGGTTTGCCCATGAAAGCAAGCGTTTTGAAAAGTCCTTTCGTGGGAATGGGCATAGCCGTACCCGCGACCACTTTGTTGAACTGATCGCAGCTCGAGCAATAAAGATTGATGTCCACTTTGCGTTCGCCGTCGTACGGGAGCACTTTGACTTTGCCGTCCTTGAAAACGACGACGCCGTCCGGACCGCCCTTGACGTTGAATCTAACAACGATGTCCTGTTGCGCCGCAATCGCTTTGGCGCTCTCGTCGTACTCGACATACTTCTCCAAAGTGCCTATTGCCGCGTAAAAATTGACATACGCCAAAGTTTTTACATCGATTGTCATTTCGTACCTCCTTTTACCGATTAAAATTTATTATATAGTTGTATCGGGCGCGGCGCCCGTGCGCCGCGCCCGCGGTACACTTAAAAATTACTTCTTGTAATAAACGTTGTGCTCGTGGCTCACGCGCTCCTCGGGACGAGCGGGATTGGACGGCGGCGGAGGATTGCCCTTCGGTATCCTCGTGATGCCGCGGCGAGCGAGCGCCTTCTTATGGTCGCGGTTGTAGCTCTGCAGGAACTTCCTTCTGCGCAAAGCCACCAGAATGATGATCACGACGAAAATGACGAACATTCCCACCCCGGAATAAGTGATGTAAGTAAGCAACGTGCCGTCAATCTCGATACCCGCTATCGAGCCGTAGATCTTCGCGGGATCTTCGCGGACGACCACGTTAGCGGAAGTAGCGAGGACATACGTGTCGAGCTGCATCGAAGTGAAGTATACGTCCGCGCCGTCGGGCGTGCGTCTTACGCCGCTCACGGGAGTGATCGTGCCGTCCGCGCTCAGTCTGTATACCGCGAAATAGACGTAATTCTGATAATCCTCCGGTATCGGGAGCGTTATCGTCACTTCGCCCGTGTCGTACTGCGAACCGAAGCCCGTAAGCGCGAGGCGGTTGATGCTTAGTATCTTCCTCGGATCGTTCGCCGTAAGCATATTATAGAGCGTGGTCTGCGCCTGTATGAACAGCTCGCTCTCCGGAGAATAGGACACCACTTCGAGCATTACGCCCGTGGTTTCGCCGACGAGTTTGTCGCCGTCTATCGAAATTCCCGTCGATTCGTCCTGCAACAACAGCACTTCGCAGATACGCTTCAGTTCTATCAATTTATTATAAAGGTTGGATTTGAATACCGTTTTCTGATCCCTCGACAGCGAGTCGTAAGCGTTGTATACGCGTATCACCGACTGATAATCGGTCTTCTCGACGACGTTGGTCGCGGGAAGCGCGATAACGCTGTTCTGCACCGAACGCACGTCCGCCATAAGCGCGTCGAGCTTATAGTATTCGGAGAGAAGTTTGTTGTAATAACTCTCGTAAATGCCCTCTTTGATCTTCTCCTGCTGCCATTCGGGATAACGGATAAGATCGTCCTCCGAAATGAAATAGTTGATGTACGTGTACATCGTTTCGTAATCGGACTGGAGCTCGAAGCTGGTCTGCTCGTTGATGCGCCTTAAATATCCCTGATAGTCCTCGACCTGCTTTTCGAGCATCACGAGGCGGTCGTTGAGCCTGGAAATAAGGGTAGCGAAATACTGCTGACGGCTCGAAGTGAGCGTGCTTTGCGCCGCTTCGAAATCCGCCTCCAGCCTGTCGAGCAATTTACGGTGCTCGTCGCTCAATTCGATATTGCTGACGGTAAGCCCGAATATCGTCATATAGAATATGAGTTCGGCTTTGTTGCCCGCCATATCCTCCACTACGATATGCACGAAACCGCCGTTACTGTTGTCTACGGTATTGGTCGCTATTATCTGACCGTTGGAGAGCGGGAAGTTATTGTACATCGCGCTCTTGAGGTTGTCCTCGGTGTAGGTTACGACCTGGTCGATATAATAAGTGTATGCGTCGTAAATATTGACGGCGTCCACCTTGTTGACGATGTTGCCGGCGTTGATTATCGGCGCCACGTTGTCGATCTTGACTTCGAAGGTCTTGTCCACTCTGATCCCCGCGCCGCTTACCGCGCTGACGTACAGCGTCGCGAGCTTGGTCACGGTCACGGTCTGTCCCGCCGCCCATACCGTGGACTGCCCGGGGTTGTCCGAAAGATAGTAAGTGTAGGTCACGCCGGATTTGTTCTCAACGCTCGTACTGCGCGAAATGACTACCTCGTCCGCATTGGTCCAGGTACCCGAAGTGAGCTTTCCTTTGCTTACGCCGTCCTTGTTCGCCTGCCCCGTGAGCTCGAATTCGGGCTTGACCTTGTCCACGCGCAGGGTGTAGCTCTGCACAACGCTCAGAAGGTTCGCGTTAGCCACGGCGCGTATCCATATAGTAACTTCGCCGTTGCCGGCAAAGCCCACTATGTCGTCGGTGGAGAACATGTTGGTACGCATATTCTCGTAAGGTCCCGCTTCGCTCAGGCTGTAGGTATATATCACGCCGCCGGGATTGTAGCTCAAAGGAGTGACCGTGGCGGTGATAGCCTCGGGGTACCAATACTCCAGTCCCGCCAGTCCGTCGTCCGCCGCGCTCGACGCTATCACGCCCGAAGAAGGCGTCGTGAAGTCCACGGTGAACGAGGGCGACGCGCTGTCTATCCTCACTATAACCGACTTGGGAATGACGTATTCGGAGCCCGACAGATTTGTGATCTTGAATATAACGGTGTCCAGTCTGTTGCCGGGTATCGTGAATTCGTCCGCGCCCTCGGTAGCGGAGAACGTTATGCTCTTATTGACCGCACTGCCGGAAACGGGAGTGGCGGTTTCGGAAATTTTTATCCATTCCGCGCCGCCGTCGAGGCTGTACCAGAAATAAACGGGAGTCGAAGAAATAGCGCGTATCTGCACCACGGCGTTGTCCGTCCAGTTGAATTCGAGCACGCCGCCCGCGCCTTCGGTGCCGCCCGTTACGGTAGCGGTGGGAGCGGAGGTTTCTTTCTGAACTATCACTTTATAAAGAGCGCTGCCCTTGCCCACGCTGTTGACCGCGTATATCCAGTAATCTTTACCGGATTCGAGCGCGATCCCGTTACCGCCAAGCTGAGTCCACTCGGTGATATCTCCTATTTCCTCGCTGCCGTCCGTTCTGGGATCTCTGTAATAATAGGTTATGGGCGCTTTCTGATTGAATATCGCGCCGTCGGGCACGACGTACCGTACGTCCTGATTGCTGTAAATGACGTATTTGCCGTTAACGTCGTTGAAAACGATCTCGCCTGCCGACTGCGCTATGGCGTAGCGGGGATCGGGCGTGGAAACGTCTACCTTGACGTTTACGCGCGCTTCCGCGCTCGCGTGTCCCGCGCTGTTAAGGGCGCGGAATACTATTTCGCCGTTATAGCTCATATATGCGTCGGTAGTCGCGCCGTCGTTCTCCGCTTCGCCGTCGTTCACGTACTGCTTGATACCGCCGAATACCAGCGTCGCTACGCCGCCCGTAACGTCTTCCGCGGGTATGGTTATCCAGTCGCCGCCTATAGTCGAAAGACGGTATTGGAAAGTCTCCACCGCAAGAGCCGTGCCGCTGTCGTCGGCTTCGGGCGTTATCTTGAATTCTATTTCGCTACCGTGCCATACGTCGGAATCCGAAGGCATGGTCACCGTTACGGAAAAGTCGCGTATGTCGTAATCGACGGATATGTATTGCGGGCTGAGCGAAGTTACTTCGCCCGCCGAATTCTGCGCTTTGCTCCTCAGAATGAACGAATATTTGAGAGTGCCCACTCCGCTGCCTTCTTCGGGCATTCTGATAAGGATACTGTCGGTATTCTCGCCCTCGGCGTGCACGTAGAGAACGTAACTGCTTTCGTCGAGTTGCGGCGCGTCGCCGGTATACGCGGCGTAATAGATGTCGAAGTGTCCCGACTGATTGGTGTCGAAAACGATACGTATATCGTTGGCGACGAGAGCGCCCTCGTCGGTAAGATCGATGTCTGCGATCTTATTGCCGTTCTTATCCTCGGTATACGCGCTGAAGCCGTAACCTTCGAGAGGATTGGAGTCGATATTGACGGTGACCGAATAGTCTTTGCTCACGCCCGCGCCCGAAGTGAGTCTGAACGCATACACGCCCGAAGCGTCCACTATCGTGGTGAACGAGCCTCCGTTCATCGTCATCGGCGTGACGGAGGGATTTCCGCCTATCATCGGATAACAGTTTATGCCCGAAACGGGGATGTCGGGAGTTATCGTGATGAGTACCTCTCCCGCGGACCAGTCTGTCGCTCCGAGCTCTATATCGGACCCGTTGATCGTGGCTCTTACCGTCGCCGAAGGCACGGTGGTGTCGAGTTTGAGGGCTCCGGTGCGGAGCGGTATAGTCGCGCCGGACTCGTCGGTGACGGGAGTCTTATTCTCTCCCATATAGACTTCGACCTTGTTGCGCGCCTTGTCGTAAACGTTGAACGTGACGCTCTGACTGTTAAGTATGCGGTCGACGGTCACCTCGTAACGCACGTAGCCCGCAGGCGCGCCGTCCGTTACCGTAGCGTTCTCTATCCTCTCCGTGGAAGCGTCGCCCGTAACGAAAGAACGTATCTCGTATTCGTCGGCGGTACCGAGCACCGCAGGCATAGTGAAATACACTTTGACGGGTTCGCGCAACCAGCCCGCGGCGTTGGGATGGGTCTCCCCTATCTCCATATTCGTATA
This sequence comes from Candidatus Stercoripulliclostridium pullicola, assembly GCA_017694145.1. GTDB lineage: Bacteria > Bacillota > Clostridia > Christensenellales > DTU072 > Stercoripulliclostridium_A > Stercoripulliclostridium_A pullicola. The sequence continues at coordinate 300 of JADINF010000172.1, read as the reverse complement.
ATAACCGCTGTCGAGCACGGTGACGGTGAAGGACGCGGTGTCCGAAAGCCCGGAGAGCGTGCTCAGACGGAAATAGTAAGTCTCGCCCACTATCGCGCCCGACGCATTGGAAAGGGTGAGCGTATAGTTATTGTTGGTGGCGGTGAGCGGAACGAAATCCACGCCGTCGGTACTGTAGTAATAAGAAACGGTGTTGCCGTTCTGCTGCGACGAAGAATTGGTGACGGTGAACGTGACGGAATCGCTCGCGTATTCGACTCGGTAACCGGAGCCCGCCGCGGTGCCCGCCGAACGTATGAC
>JADINF010000171.1 GCA_017694145.1 Candidatus Stercoripulliclostridium pullicola | reverse complement strand
AGTCGCACGGGTAGACCTCTCCGTCCCCTTCTATAACGAATTGATGGGTGCAGTGTCCGTTCATACCGCATTGCTCGGCGCTTTCGAAGTGCGCGAGCCGCACGAAATTGTCGAACTGCCGCACCGAAACGTAATCGCCCGCCATATAGTCGTCGTAATAGCGCGCGAAAACTTCTACGAGGAAACGGAAATACTCCTCCGACGTAAGCGTATATCTCCTGCCGTCCGCTTCCGCGGGCGAGTAATCGGGAGCTCCGTCTATCCTGCCGCGTTCGTCGAAACGGAAAGGTTTAAGGCAGGGAATGAACTGCAAATAACGAAAGCCGTTCTTTTTGAAAAAATCGTATATCTCCCCCGCTCTTTGCGCCACCGGCGCGGTAAGCACGCTAAGGACATTGAATTCTACGTTTTTGCGTTGCATAAGGCGAGCGGCGGCAATAACTTTTGAGAAAGTAGCGTTACCGTTCTTATCTACGCGGAAAGCGTTTGCTTCTTCGTCGCCGTCCAGAGACAAACCGACGAGCCAACCGTTTTTTGCAAAGATATCGCACCACTCCTCGTCGATAAGCGTGCCGTTGGTCTGTATCCCTACAGAAATTTCAATTCCCTTTTTGCGGTATCCGGAGATAGCGCTTGCCGCGCGCAGGAAAAATTCCTTGCCGCGCAAAAGAGGCTCCCCGCCCTGAAACGATAGCGCGATCGGCGCGCCCGAAGCGAATCTGACGGCTTTAGAGAGAATGTGCTCGAACGTACGTTCGCTCATGAATCCGTGCGACGGCGCCGAACGCGACGCGCACAACGAATGATAGAAACAATATCCGCAAGCGAGATTGCACTCGGACGAAGCGGGCTTCAACATCAGCGAAAGAGCTCTCACGATCGCTCCTTGTCCGTTATACCGCGGCGGTTTGTTTTCATCTCTTTACGGAAAGCCTCGAGTTTCTCTTTAAGCGCGTCGGCTATTTCGGGATACGTTTTCGATATATCGTATCCTTCCGCGGGGTCCAGATCGAGATTGAAAAGATAATTATTGTAGAACTGGTCTATAAACGCCGAATTCTCGGTGTGTACTCTGTCGTAATATTTGAAATCGTAAGTCTTACCGTCCAGACCGTAAGCCATCTGTATCCCCTGCGTTTTGCCGCCCTTCCGGTAATACAATACGTCGTGCACGCGGGTATCGGCGGGAACTTCGGCAGACCAGAGCTTCCTCAGGCTCACCCCGTCGATGATCCTGTCGGAAGGAAGCTCCGTAATACCGCAATAATCAAGTATGGTGGTGAACAAATCGAAATTCATGGAGCTCGCGACTATGTGTTTGGTGCTTCCCGTGCATTCTCTCACTTCGCCCGAATACCTGCCGTCCGCGCCTTTCACCCATTCGAAATAACTGAATTCTTCGCTTGCGACCGCGCTTCCCGCGCCCACGCCGCCGTTAGGATAGCTTGCGATGAGCGGCACCTTCATCCCGCCTTCGAAAGTGGTATTCTTCCTGCCGCGTAAAGAGCCCGTCACGCCTTCCCTGCCCGGTCCGTTGTCGCTCGTGAAGATTATGAGAGTGTCGTCGTATACCCCTTTCCGTTCGAGCGTGTCGAGTATTGTGCCCAAATATTTGTCGAATTCCTCTATGCAATCTATATATGTATCGTCCGTAACGTCGCCCTTACCGTTGCCGTTGTTGTCCGAGAATAACGGCCAGTGCGGCCACGGCGTGGTGTAATACGCGAGGAATTTTTCGCCCTTATCGACGCTCGACTCTATAAATTCGTTGATCTGCTCCGTGAATATTCTCGTGCTTTCGGACTGATCGAGATTTTCTTCGTGAGTGCGTATCTCGGCGTGCGTTTCTCCTTCGGGATGTCCCGCTCCCGTGTCGCGCACCCAGTTATACGGCGTCATGTCGTTGACGTAATAACTGCCGTAGAAAAGATCGAAGCCCTGATTGGTCGGCAGATATTCGCCGTAATCGCCGAGATTCCATTTACCTATACAAGCTGTGGAATATCCTTTCGCCTGCAACGCTTCCGCGAAAGTTATCTCGTCGCCGAGAATGCCGTCCACGCTGTTGAGGAATTGGTACGGATTCACAAAGTGGGTGAAAGAATACGGATCCGATTCCACAGTGGTCGGGAAAACGACGTTGTCGAGATAGCCGCGCGACGAGTACCTTCCCGTAAGAAGGCTGAAACGCGAAGGAGAACACACCGGCGAAGCGGAATAGAAATTGTCCATAACTATGCCGCCGTCGGCAATTCTGTCGATATTGGGAGTATTTATGGTGGCGGCGGCGCTTCCGAGGTAACTGTAAAGCGAAATATCGGAGTACGCCATATCGTCCATAAGTATCACGAGCACGTTGGGAGAGTCTGCGGAAGCTTTGGTAGCGGAAATTTTCGCAAGATATTCGTCGTGCCCTTTTTGTAAGCTCTCCACCGTGGGCGTTAGCCTCAGGCTCATGAAGAAAAAGTAAACGATCGCGACGCCCGCCATCAACACGGCGGTCACGCTCGTGAAAAGCTTACGATAACGCTCCGGGCTTATCTTGTCCGCAAAATATATCGCGACCGCGAGAACGACGGGACCCAGTGAAAGCACGAGATTCCACCACAACCGCTTGCCGAAGCCGTCCGCTCCGCGAATGACGAAAAGAAGGAACGTGCCGCATATCGCGACGAGATACGCTATCCATAAATAAAGGGGAACGCCTTTATCTCTGACGGCGCGAAGCGCTATAAGCAACGCCGCGGCTATCGCAAGCACCACGGTAAACAGAGGAAGGCTCACGAACCCCGTAGCGAGCACGACTGCGGCGAGAGCGCAGGTCAGGGCGAGATAAACTATATCGAAAACGCGCTTTTTACGGTCGATATGCCGAGCGCACTCGTTCCGAACGACTTTTGTGTTTTCCATAACGTCCGCTCCACAAGTATTTGACTCGGATATTTTACTATATTTCCGCTATAATTGCAAGACCATTGCCGTCATGCGTATAATTACCGACCGAGGGGGCACAATATACGCGAGAGGTGAAAAAATTATGTTGATCAGTATGATAATTCTCGGAGTGCTCGGACTGATGGTAATAGTAGGTCTGGGCAGACCTATCCTTAAAGACTTCCGCGTCAACTGGATAGCCGCGCTCGCGTTTTTCGCGCTCGTCATAGGCTTGAATTTCATTCCGCTCATAACGATAGGAAATTTCACGTTCAGCGTAGGCACGGCGTTATTCTACCTTACCGCATTCGTGATGTTCTTCGTGTACGGAAAATTCTCGACTCAAATGACGGCTATGGCTTTGGGACTTATTCTCGGCGGTCTTATCTACGCGGCGACGCGCCTGAGCCTGCTCGGCGGTAACGCCTTCTTCGCTAACACCAACTATGTTTACGCTCTCGTGCTCGGTACCATCACTTTCCTCGTCACGCGCAACGGAAAATACTCTTTCCTCTCCGCAGCGATAGCCATGTTGCTTGCCAACCTGCTCGTGCAGATCGGCTCGCCCATAGGACTCAATTACGGTTTCGACTGGACGCTCGTAGCTTGCGGAACGGCGTTTACGATGTATGCGCTCGCCCGCCTTGCCATAGACGTTATGGAAAAGAGAACCGGCAGGAAAAGCAAACTTGCCCACATGTTCGAAGCGGACAGACTGGAAGACTGAGGCTAATTGACCTAATGCGACGGACGCCCTTCGAGGCGTCCGTATGCGTCGGCGGTACATAACGTAACATAGTAAAACAGGCAACCGAAATTGCTTCTACGGTTGCCTTTTATATAAGTTTGATCAACTCCTTGCCTACGCTTCTGACCGAAGAAAGAGCGGACGCGTTACGTACCGCGTCAAATCTTGTGTCGGGATAATGGCGCAAAAATCTCGTCAGTCTGTGTCTGTCGGAGCAGTCCGCCGTAATGCCTGAAAGGAATGCGGCGTTCCGCTTTTCGATAGCGTTCGCAGGTTCCCATAAAGCTATGAGCTTACCCGTTTCACGCGCCGCAGCGACGTAATAAGAATTGGGATTGGTGAGCACTATGTCCGCCGCGGCATAGAGAGTTTCTATCGCCGTGCCTTCGTTGTACGTCGCAAGCCCGGTGCCGGACGCCTCCGAATACGCCCCCCTGTTCATGCCCGTATATACCAGGATATTGAATTTGTCTTTATAGGCGGCAAGCGTTTCGAATTGCTCGCTTCCTTTTTCCGCGAAAGCTACGCTCAATAACGTGGGCAGTTTTTTCTCGAGCCGCAATTCGTCGAGCACTTCGGACTGCGTGGGAGCTTGAGCGAAACTTTTTCTTACCGGTATGTCCGCAAGCGTTATCCTGCTTTCTTTGACGTAATTATTGACGAGCGTGGTCTTTACCGCCATGTTTTCGACCACGTATGCGTCTATGTACGTATTGATGAGTTGCCTGTTCAGCGCATAGTCGTCTATCACCGAAGCTATGCGGGTCTTCGCGCCCAGTTTATCCCTCACCGCAACCGCCTCGTTGAATGCGCCGTACCCTATCGTTACCACGAGATCGGGCGTATAGCGGTTGAATATGTTCTCCATTTTCTTATAGGAATTCTGCAATTTGTAAACGTTGCTCGACTTAGGAGTTTCGTCTATTTTGCGCGCAAGCTTGCGCTCCTCGCGTACAGCGCGATTTTTCTCGAAATTTACTTTCAGCTTAAAAACGTTCTCTATATAATCGCGCACGGCGTCGGCGTGAAGCTCGAGGTCGTCTATGATTATGACCACCGCGTCGGGTAACTCCTCGAGGAGCTGTTCCTTTACGGCGGACGCGCTAAGCGCACGCACCGCGTCGGTGAATATGAGTACTGTCTTTTTATTTTGCATACTTTCCCGAAATTGAATTCTTTATTTCAGATTAATTTTCGCTTAATGCTTCACGACGTTATGATGATAGGCACTATGAGCGGACAACGTTTGAGCCTGTTATAAAACATCTTCGTCATCGTCTTGCGTACCGACTTATTCATATCTTCCGCTGTAAGTTCGCGGAAATCGCCGCCCGCTATTTTATATTGTACGGCGCTCTTTATCTCGCCGAGTAATTTGTCGGGTATCTGCGTACCTTTGCAGAGTATGTCGATACTGCCTTCCGTATCCTCGTCGTCCGGCACGTTGACCACCGCGATAACTATGCCCTCGGAGGCTATCTTACGTCTGTCGATAAGCGTCTCCTCTCCTTCCTCGGTGTCGCCCACGAGCATCACCGCGCCCGATTTAACGTTGTCGAGACGCCTGAGTCCCCTCTCGCCCACTTCAACGCAATATCCGAGTTCGGGTATCAGAATATTCTCTCTCGGTATCCCCATCGTTTCGGCAAGCTCCGCATGCTTCTTGAGATGGCGGTATTCGCCGTGCACGGGTATGAAGTATTCGGGCTTCAATAACGCCATCATCATTTTGAGTTCTTCCTGACAGGCGTGACCGGAGCTGTGGACTTCGTACAGGCTTTCGTAAATGACCTTGGCGCCCTTCTTGCAAAGGTTGTTGATGACTTTATATATGCTGCGTTCGTTGCCGGGTATCGGGGACGCCGAGAGAATTACGGTGTCGTTTTCGCCTATCACGATCTTTTTGAAATCGTCCTGGCTCATTCTGGTAAGCGCGCTTTCGGGCTCGCCCTGAGTACCCGTGGCGATTATGCAGACTTTGTCGTATGGAACCCCGCTCACCTTGTCGAAATCTATCATCTTGTCCTGAGGGAAACGGAGCTCTTTGATCTTCTGCGCTATCTCCGTCATGTACTGCATGCTCTTACCGTTGAGAGCTATCTTCCTGCCGTATTTGATAGCGACGTCTATTATCTGTTGCACGCGGTGAATGTTGCTTGCGAAAGTCGCGACGATTATCCTGTTCGCGCGATTGTCGTTGAATACGGCGTCCAGGCTCTTGCCTACCGCCGATTCGCTCATCGTGTAACCCCTGCGTTCTGCGTTGGTGCTGTCCTGTAGAAGAAGTTTCACGCCGCGCTTACCTATTTCCGCTATGCGCGTGAGCGCTATATGCCTGCCGTCCACGGGCGTATGGTCTATTTTGAAATCTCCCGTGAAAAACACCACGCCTTCCGGCGTTTCTATCGATAAAGCGAGCGAGCCCGCAACGGAATGAGTGACCGCCACGAATTCTACTTTGAAAGGTCCTATCTCGACTATCTCTCCGTCCTCGACCACTCTGCAGGAGGCTTCCTTGAACTTGTTGCGACGAAGTTTGTGTTCGAGGAAAGCGCAGGATACGTTACTGCCGTAAACCGGCACGGGAAAATCTTTAAGGAAATACGGGAGCCCGCCGAGGTGATCCTCGTGCGCATGCGTGAGAAGCACCGCTTTCACTTTGGAGCGGTTCTCCTCGAGATACGTGTAATCGGGGATAATACTGTCTATCCCGGGCGTGATCTCGTTGTCGGGGAACGCCATTCCCGCGTCCACCACGATTACGGTGTCGCCGTATTCGAGCGCGGTCATATTCTTGCCGATCTCGCCTACTCCGCCGAGAAATATGAGCTTGAGTTGACCGTTTCGCCCGTGTTTTCTGCCTCCGCTTCTCGCCTTACCCTTCGCTTTGACGTCGTTTTCTTTTACGTCGGCGTTTCGCTCTTTCGCTTTACCGCGGAGTTTCTTCCCCGTTTCGCTCTGCGCGCGCTCTTTACGGCTTTCGCCCTTCGGTTCTCCTCGTCCGCTTCCGCGACGGGAATTTTTTTCGTCCTTTATTTTGTCTTTGTTTCTTTCTTTTTTATCGGTTTTTGCCAATGCTGATCCCTTCCATAATATTTTTTGAAAATTTTTGCGTCGCAGCGCACGTGCGCTGTGCGCGGCGCTTTTATTTACTTATATTATATATTATATCATTGCCTTTTAGCAAGCAATATTTCACTCCGAAATGCTCCCGAATAATAGACATGCAAAAGTAATTGTTGTATAATTTCATCATATTATTAAACTTTAAGGAAGGATAATATGAAAGTTTACAATTTTTCCGCAGGTCCCAGCATGCTGCCCGAAGAAGTTAAACTCTCCGCGCAGAAAGATTTTCTCGATTACGAAGGCTCCGGCATGTCCGTAACCGAAATGAGCCACCGCTCCAAATGGTACGACGCCATCCACACGGAAGCCCTCGCTTCTCTGCGTAAACTGATGAATATCGGCGACGATTACGACGTATTGTTCGTACAAGGCGGCGCGAGCCAGCAGTTCGCGGCAGTTCCGCTCAACCTCCTCGTCAAAGGCAAAGCGGACTATATCGTGACCGGCAACTTTGCAGGAAAAGCCGCCAAAGAAGCGACCAAATACGGCGATTGCGTAGTCGCGGCGAGCTCCAAAGACAAGGTATTCACCTATATTCCCGAAGGCGTTAAATTCCGCGACGGTATCGACTACGTTCATATCACGCAGAACAACACCATTTTCGGTACCCGTTACACCGACCGCACCTTCCCCGTGGCGGACTGCCCTATCGTATCCGACATGTCCAGCATGATACTGAGCGAGGAAGTGGACGTCAACAAATACGGACTCATTTACGCAGGCGCGCAGAAGAACGTCGCTCCCGCGGGACTTACCATAGTTATAGTGCGTAAGGATCTCGTCGGTCACGAGAAAGACTATTGCCCGACGATGCTTTCCTATAAGACGCAAGCCGACGCGGACAGCCTCTACAACACTCCTCCCTGCTTCGCTATCTATATGGCGATGCTCGTGTTCCGTCACCTTCTCAAGCTCGGCGGTGTGAAAGAGATCCAGAAGATCAACGAGTACAAAGCGAAAATGCTTTACGATTTCATCGACGATTCCTCTTTCTACACTAACCCCGTCAAGCCCGAAGACCGTTCGCTCATGAACGTGCCGTTCGTGACAGGCTCCGACGAACTGAACGCAAAATTCGTCAAAGAAGCGGAGAAAGCGGGACTCGTATCCATCAAGGGACACAAGCTCGTAGGCGGAATGCGCGCGAGCATTTACAACGCAATGCCCGTAGAAGGCGTGGAAGCGCTCATCGCGTTCATGAAGAAATTCGAACTGGAGAACAAATAATATGTACGACATCCTTACTCTGAATTCGATAAGCGATAAGATCTTCACGGTATTCGACGAAAACTATGCGGTAAGCAAGGACTGCGCCGCACCCGACGCCATACTCGTACGCTCCTTCAAAATGGACGACTACGAGATAAACGACAATCTCCTCGCGATCGGCAGAGCCGGCGCGGGAGTCAATAACATTCCCGTAGCGCGCATGACCGAATCGGGTATATGCGTATTCAACACTCCCGGCGCGAACGCCAACGCCGTCAAGGAACTAGTTATATGCGGAATGTTGCTCGCTTCGCGCGACATCATAGGCGGCAACGCATGGGCTAACGGGCTCGAAGGCGACGACGTCGCCAAGCAGGTTGAGAAAGGCAAGAGCGCTTTCGGCGGTATCGAGATAGAAGGCAAAACTCTCGGTATCATAGGACTCGGCGCTATCGGCGTGAAAGTGGCTTGCGCCGCCAAAGCTCTCGGTATGAATATCGTGGGATACGACCCATATCTTTCCGAAGCGAACAAAGCGCGCCTTCCCGAAGGCACCGCGATAGCGGCTTCTCCCGAAGAGATCTATCCCGTGGCGGATTTCATCACTCTGCACGTTCCCCTTCTTGACTCTACCCGCGAAATGATCAACGCAACCTCTATCTCCGCCATGAAAGCGGGCGTCGTCATTCTCAATATGGCGCGCGGCGAGCTCGCGAACATTGCGGACGTCAAAGAGGGTATCGCCGCTGGCAAGATACGTAACTACGTAGTGGACTTCCCGAACGCGGAATGTCTTAACGCCAAAGGCATCATCGTTATCCCTCACCTCGGAGCAAGCACCGTCGAAGCCGAAGACAACTGCGCCGTAATGGCGGCAAGCGAGATCAAGGATTATCTCGAGAACGGCAACGTCGTCAACAGCGTCAACTTCCCCGCTCTCAAATGCGAGCGCACCGGCAACGAGCGTCTGACCGTCGTGTATAAGGCGGGCGCGGGCGTTCCCGAAGCCGTCGAAAAGATACTCGCCGGCAAAAAATACGTCCTTAACAAAGCGGAACGCGGTAGCCTCGGCTACGCAATCGTCGACATCGACGATGTTTGCAACGGCGGCGAGGACTGCGTTCTCAACGCTATGAGCGAGCTTGACGACGTTATCAGCGTGAGAGTACTTTAATTCCTTAACTTTTCGCTAAATACGGAAGCTACTTATTTCGACCGTCCCGACGGACGGTCGATTTTTACTATTGATAAGTTACGAATCGTATGATATAATCTTTACACAAAATTTTTTAAGGAGGTCAATTATGCCTTGGTGGGTGTACGTCATCATAGCCTTAGTCGCTCTGGTGATCCTCGTCGTCATAGCGAATAAAATAAACAGAGCTTTTTTGCGCAGATACGGAGTGAGCCTTTTCGTAGGCGGGTTTTTCGCTCTGCTTGCGGCAGGCTGTATCGCGGGAGGAATATTCCTCGTAACGAGCGGCTCCGCCGTAGGATGGGGTCTTGTGGGCTTGGGCGCGGTAATATTGCTTATCGTCGCCGTATTCGACTTCAAGCGTTGCGGTTTCGGCGCGGGATTGCTCGCAATACTACTGCAGATAATATTCTGCGCGCCTAGCATTCTGCTCGTCGTAGACCTCATTTTCAACCGCGGCAGATCCACTTTCGGTTCGAGAGTAAAAGCCTCCCGGGCGCACACCGAATATCTGGCGGGAAGAAGGCGCGAGGACGAGTAAATATCCTTAAGGACGTTAAAAGCATAAACGGCGCCGCAATTAGCGGCGCCGTTTTTTAAGTAAAACGATATATCCTATTGCATTATTTCCCGCGTTTTTTATTCACGACAGTCATTACGACTACGGTAACTATACCGCCCAGGACAGCCGCGCCCGCTATTATTCCGCCTGCCGTCCATAAAGTTTCGGCAGGATAAAATTTACCGCCTATCGTGAGCCCCTTTCCGTCGCTAACGTTATTCGTATATTCGAGATCTGATACAAGATAGAAATCGCCGAACTTGTCCGTATAGAAATACAGTCTGCCGTTGCGTATCTCCGAGCGCAACAACTCAAGCACGCCGTCGGAATTGTAGTAATACACTTTCGCGACGTCCGCTCCCTCAGGCATGTTCGCGCCTATCTCTATTTCGCGATAAACGTTAACCTCGCCTGCTCCGGATGTGAGCGTGAGCGAGAACGCGTACGTTATCGGGTTGAGATACCCCGAAGCCGCCGAAGCGGTATTTTTAATATCCGCATAATTCGCCGCGGCGCATTCGCCCGCGGTGAGAGTGAGCGCTTCGCCCGCAGGTCTGTCGGTATAACCGTATGCTGCGCTCGCGTCTATACCCGTCGGCACGTCGGCGTTACTTGCGGAATACACCGTCGTTATCCTGTAGGCAGTGTCCGCCGCCTCGTCCGCCGCGCGCTTGTACGCGCTCACCACGGACGACGACGTCGCGGGATCGCCCAATGCGGTCGAAAGATTTTTATACGCCTCCAGTATGCCGTCCCATGCCTGCGAAGCGTACATGCTTTCGTCGAGCGCGGCGAATTTGGCGGCGTACTCGTTGATAGTCGTCCTGTCGAAGCCGTTGAGCTGATAACCGTAATCGGTCGTATTGCCCGCGTTGTCCTCTACGGTAACGTACACGTAGCCGCTCAGCCCCGCGCAATCCACGGCGTAGAGCGAATCCGCTCCGTCTTTTAGATAAAATTCCCTACCGAGATTTTTAACGTAAACTCTTTTGACTCCGCTCAATGCGTCCGCCGCGCGCAATGTAAGCAACATCGGCGTTTCCGCGGTAAGGTCTATTTCGCAACGTATGCTTTCCGCTATCGCGGACGCCGTAGGCGGCGTGGAATCTATATAATCCACCGTAGCGGTAACGTAACGCTTTACGCCTTCGGTATCGAGATAATAGGCCTTTATTTCGTTACTTCCTTCCGCCGTAATCACGAAAGGTTCCGCATAGCGTATCTCGCCCGATTCTATACCGGTACGCCCTTTCACCGAATAAAACTTATACGAATCGGTATTCTCCCACAAGACGGTTACTTCCACAGACGAAGCGTAGCCGTCCGCTCCGGAAGGAGAAAACGTTATCCGGGGAGGGTTGACGTCGTATGCGTAACTAGCGGCTTCCGCCGAGCCGGCAGTCGGAACGCACGCCGAAAGCGCCGCCGCGACAGACACGACAAGCACGAATGCGACTCCCAAACAAATTTTTACGAACGTATTTGTTTTCATCATTATGTAATATAACACACGCGCGCGCAATTTACAACAGACTTCACCCAAAAATCAATCGCCGCGCGCTGTCACCCGCCGCATAAAGGCGTACATAGTATGTATTGAAATCATTTAAGGAGGAACCATAATGAAAAAACTCATTTCCGTCGCGCTCATTGCCGTACTTTGTACGCTGTGCGCGCTCTGCTTCGCAGGCTGTAAGGACGACAATTCCGACGTCGTCACGATAAGGCTCAACGAAGTCACTCATTCCGTATTCTACGCGCCTCTCTACGTGGCTATCAATCAGGGCTTCTTCGCGGAAGAAGGTATCGAGATAGAACTCACCAACGGCGGCGGCGCCGACAAATCGATGACTGCCGTTTTGAGCGGTCAGGCAGATATCGGACTTATGGGTCCTGAAGCCGCCGTATACGTCAAAGCGGCGGGCAGTAACAATTACCCTATAGTTTTCGGTCAGCTTACCAAGAAAGACGGCTCTTTCCTTATCGGGAGAAACGCCGTCGAGAACTTTACGTGGTCGTCGCTTGCGGGCTCCGAAATAATCGGCGGACGCCCCGGCGGTATGCCTGCGATGACGCTGGAATACGCTTTACATCTTAACGGACTCGACGACGGCGTGAACGTGAAAATCAACTACGACGTTCAATTCGACCTTATAGCTTCGGCGTTCGAATCCGGTACGGGAGATTACTGCACGATGTTCGAGCCGGTAGCGTCTACCTATGCGGAAGCGGGTAAAGGACATATCGCGGCTTCCGTGGGAGCCACGGCAGGCGACGTTCCTTACACCTGCTTTATGGCTACCAAAAATTACATTTCGGAAAACAGAGATACGGTATTGGCGTTTATGCGCGCCATTATTAAAGGTATTGACTTCGTGACGGAATCTTCTTCGCAGGCGATAGCCGCGGCTATAGCGCCTTCCTTCCCCGACACGTCTAACGAGATACTCGCTTCTTCCGTAGAAGCTTACAAAGCCATCGACGCTTACAAGACGACTCCCGTAATGGAAGAAAAGGACTTCGACAAATTCATCGAAATACTGACTTTCGCAGGCTCGCTCGAAGCGCCGGTCGCGTTTTCAGACATTATCGACAATTCGATAGCGGAAGCGTTGCTCGCATCGTAAAGAGGTACGGTATAATGGCGCTGCTCGAACTTAAAAACGTATCTCTTATTTATCACAGTCACGACGGCGAAACGGAAGCCGTATCTGACGTAAGTCTAACGGTAGGCGAAGGAGAATTCGTATCCGTCGTGGGACCGTCGGGTTGCGGCAAAACCACTTTGCTCGGAGTGATCGCGGGACTTATAGCCCCTTCCGGCGGCGAAGTGCTCATCAAGGGCAGACCGGTAAGCGAAGCGCGGAACATGACCTCGCTGATGCCGCAAAGAGATCAACTGTTCGAGTGGCGTTCCGTATTCCGTAACGTCACCCTCGGACCGGAGATAAAACGCGACAAAAGCAAAGAGATCTGCGCTTATGCGGACGAACTGCTCTCGAAATACGGTCTTTACGAATTCCGCAAGAAACGCCCTTCCGAGCTTTCCGGCGGCATGCGGCAGCGCGCCGCGCTGATACGCACGCTCGTCACCCGACCCGAACTGTTGCTACTGGACGAACCTTTCTCCGCGCTCGACTTTCAGACGCGGCTCACCGTGTGCGACGACGTGGAGAATATTATTCGCAAGGAAGGCAAAACCGCCGTACTCGTTACGCACGACATAAGCGAAGCCATATCCATGTCGGACAAAGTCGTGGTACTCTCCGCGCGTCCCGCCACGGTCAAAAAAGTGTACGACATCACCCTCGACAAAAGCATTTCGCCGCTAAAGCGGAGAGAACAAAAATCCTTCCCCGTATATTTCAGAAGTATCTGGAAGGATATGGAGGTGCACCATGAGTGAAGAACATAAGCAATATCTCAAAAAGCAGAGGACACGTAAAATAGTTATCCGTATCATACAGATAGGTATCCTTATATTGATTTTCGGAATTTGGGAACTGTCTGCATATCTCGAATGGGCGGATCCTTTCATAACCTCGTCGCCTTCGCGCGTGGTCAAAAGCATTGCCAACCTGTACACGTCGGGACAGCTTTTCACGCATCTCGGAGCTACGCTGTGGGAAACGGTGATAAGCTTCATACTTTCTACCGTTCTCGGCACGGCTATTGCCGTGATACTATGGTGGAGCGAAACCGTAAGACGGGTGCTCGAGCCCTACCTGATCGTGCTGAATTCTCTCCCGAAAGTGGCTCTCGGACCGCTTATCATAATATGGGTGGGCGCCGGGCGCAGCGCAATCGTCACGATGGCGCTGATGATATGCCTGATAATCACCGTGATATCGGCGCTTACGGGGTTTATGTCGGTGGACGAAGAAAAAATCCAGCTTATGCGTTCTATGGGCGCGAATAAGTTTCAGATACTGACCAAACTGATTCTGCCCGCCAATATTCCTAATATTCTATCCATTCTCAAAATAAACGTGGGACTGAGTTGGGTAGGTACGATCATGGGCGAATACCTCGTTTCGCGCGAAGGCATCGGCTATCTTCTGGTCTACGGTAGTCAGGTATTCAAGCTCGACCTCGTGATGGCTTCGACTCTCATGCTGTGCGTGCTCGCCACCGCCATGTACCTCGTCGTAGCGCTCATAGAAAAACTCATCGGTCGCTATTATTAGCATAAAAGACGCCGCTTCCGAGTACACTTTAGCGGTAGGTATATGCTCGGTTACTTCGTCACGGCGTTCACTTTCATAGGAACTCTTATCGGCGCCGGCTTCGCTTCCGGAAAAGAAATAGCTCTTTTCTTCGGCGACGCCGGCGTCCCCTCCGTGCTACTAGCGGGTATCGCCTGCGGCTCGATCGCCTACCCTTTCATGCGTATCGGCGCGCTTACCGGAGGCAACATCGCGAAAGGTGTGTTCCGCTCTCACCCCGAATACGCCGAGCTCGTTCTTAGATTCGTCAATTTCCTGGTACTCGCAACCGTACTCGCCGCCGCAGAATATCTCGCGTACGAGCTTTTCGGCTTTCACGGCGGCGCGGTCGTTACGGGTATAGCGGCGCTCATTGCGAATTCCTCCGGCATGCGCGGGATAAAAGCCGTCAACGCCGTTCTCGTTCCGGTCATAATCGCTCTCGTCATCCTTATAATTGCGCTTAAAGGTTTTTCACCCGTCACCGGGCGAGTTAGAGTGTTGTCCCCTCTTCTGTATTCCGCCATGAACGCCCTTTCCGCAGGACTGGTCACCGCAAAAATAAGCGGTTCTCTCACGCGCAAAGGCGCGCTTTGCGTTTCTGCGATAATAGCCGTAAGCGTTTCCGCCCTTCTTCTAATGGTGCGCTCCGCGATAGTCGGCAACGCCGACGCCGATATGCCCCTTTATTCTGTCGCCGCGAATAACGGACTCCGGATTGCGGGAGCCATAGTCATATATTCCGCAATATTCACAACAGCCGCCGGCACATTAGGACTTGCCGCGAAAGAAAATTCGGCTTTCTCGCCGATAATCACCGTTTCTTTCGCCTTTCTCGTTTCCTCAGTAGGTTTCGGCAACCTCGTAAAGTATACCTATCCTTTCATCGGAGCCGTAGGCATCGGCTTCGCCGCGCTCGCTTCGTTCATGCTCGCGCGCAAAAAAATAAGGCAATGTCCTTGTAATAACACCTCGATTTTGGTACAATATGAAAGACGTAATTAAAATGTTGACAAGCGGGAACATCCCGTTCAAAACGGATATGCCGGCAACGCTCGTGAGTTCGTACCGCGGCGGCGGTACGACCGCCGTGATAGCATATCCGGAGAGTTCCGCCGCTCTTGCCGAATGCGTGCGCGTCGCCGCGGAAAACGGAGTGCCTTATATGCCCCTCGGCAACGGCACCAACATACTCGTGAAAGACGGCGGATTCAACGGGATAATGATATCGCTGATAGGTTTCCGCACCGTAACGCGGCGCGGCGATTCGCTCGTATGCGGCGCGGGCGCGGGACTTGCGGGAATAGCCGCTCGCGCGGCGGAATACAACCTCAGCGGACTCGAAGAACTGTCGGGAATACCGGGGACGGCGGGAGGCGCGCTCAAAATGAACGCGGGCGCCTTCGGACGGGAGCTGTCGGAGCTCGTGGATTCCGTCACGGTATACGACGCCGTTTCGCGAAAAGTCATAAGGCTCACGCGCGGAGAAATACCCTTCTCTTACCGCTCGAGCGGAAACGTCTTCGAAAAAGCCTTCGCGCTCGAAACCACGCTTACGCTCGCGGAAGGAGTCGCAGTAAAAGAAAAATCGGATTTCTACCGCGACAAACGCCGATCGAAACAGCCCTGCGCACCGTCGCTGGGTTCCGTTTTCCTCAAGACGGCGGACGGAATGAGCGCGGGGTATTACATAGAAAAATCGGGGCTCAAAGGCGCGCGCGTAGGCGGCGCCGAGATATCCGAGAAGCATGCCAACTTCATCGTCAACCGCGGCGGCGGAACGGCGAAAGATTATTGTTCGCTGATGTCGCTCGCGCATACGGTAGTCGAAAGCAAATACGGAATAACGCTTGAGCCGGAGATAGTTATCGTCGGCAAGGAGTAACTTTGGATAAGGAAAAAAGCGGCGGGATAGCTCAAATCGCCAAAGAGGAGCTGACTTCGCTCAAAATCGGTCGCGCATGTTGCAAACGCGCTTTTTTAGCGGGAATAATCCGCGGGGCGGGTAACTTCTACGTCGACCACGAAGGTTTCGGCGTAAAAGTCGCATTGCCTAGCGCGGAACTTATCGCAAAATGCGCGGGACTGGTTAAAAATCTCGTCGGCAACGAACCCGAGGTCATAATG